>CAZGKS010000037.1:8054-12427 GCA_964526275.1 uncultured Methylobacterium sp.
CCGCGCCCGCGCCGGAGGCCCGCTGCGGCGCGCGCACGGGCGCGGCCCCGAGGCCGCGGGGCCAGCACCCGGCGGGGCGGGATCTTGCAGCGGCAAGGCCTCCAGCAAGGCTTTGGCGCGACTGCCCTGAATTTTGGCGATATCTTCTTGATATTTCAGCAATACGCCCAAAGTATCGGTCACGATTTCCGGGTTGAGTGCCACGGCATCAAGTTCCACCAGCGCGCTTGCCCAATCGAGCATTTCCGCCACGCCGGGGTTTTTGAACAGATCCTGCCCGCGCAAGGATTGCACGAAAGCGACGATCTGGTGCGTGAGATGGTTGGGCAGATCGGGGCGTCTGGCTTCGAGGATCGCAATTTCCCGGGTTGAATCCGGGTAATCGACCCAATGATAGAGGCAGCGGCGCTTAAGCGCATCATGCACCTCCCGCGTGCGGTTGGAGGTGATGATGACGATGGGCGGCGTTGGGGCGCTAAAGGTTCCCAATTCTGGCACGCTGACCTGAAAATCAGACAGGATTTCGAGCAAAAAGGCTTCAAACGCGGCATCGGTGCGGTCGAGTTCGTCGATCAATAAAACCGGCGCGCCGCAGGCATGGGGCATGATCGCTTGCAGGAGCGGGCGCCGGATCAGGAATTTTTCCGAGAAAATCTCGGCGCTCAGGGCGGCTTTGTTGTGCTCGCCACTGGCTTCCCCCAAGCGGATCGCCATCATTTGCGCGGCGTAATTCCATTCATAGAGCGCCAGGGCGGCATCGAGCCCCTCATAACATTGCAGGCGGATAAGGTCGCGCCCTAAAGCTTTGGCCAACACCTTGGCAATCTCGGTTTTGCCAACCCCTGCCTCCCCTTCGAGGAAAAGCGGCCGCCCCATGCGCAAAGCCAGATAGAGCACCGTGGCAAGGGGCGTATCCGCCAGATACCCTTGCCCGGCCAGCAAGGCTTTTGTTTGCTGGATGGAGGCAGGAACCGCGCTCACGGCAGGCTCACGTGCCTCCCAGATCGGCGACCGCACGTGCGGTCATCACGCCGATCAGATGGCTGCGATATTCGGCGGAGGCGTGAATATCGGCGTTCAGATGCGCCGGGTCTGGCAGCGCGGCAGATTTCACGCTGGCGAGGGTGAAGGCTTTCGACAAGGCCGCTTCAGCGGCTTCCCAGCGGAAAACGCCGCCCGCTCCCGCGCCGGTGACGGCCACCCGCACTTGCGCGCCACGTTTGGCAACCGCCACGCCCACCATCGCAAACAGCGAAGCCGGGTTGCGGAATTTATGATAGGAAAAGCTGGCCCCTTTGGGAATATGCACCTTGGTGATCAGTTCGCCTTCTTCCAGCGCGGTGGTAAACATGCCTTGGAAGAAGGTATCTGCAGAGATTTTGCGGCCGGTGGTCTCTATGGTGGCCCCCAGCGCCAGCACACCGGCGGGGTAATCGGCAGCGGGATCGTTATTGGCGATCGAGCCGCCAATTGTGCCTTTTTGGCGGACATGCGGATCACCGATCCCATGCGCCAGCGCGGCAAAGCCTGGCAAGGCGACTTTTATGGCGGCGTTGGCGGCCACTTCCGCATGGCGCGTCGTGGCGCCGATCACCAGAGAATCCGCCGTTTCCTGAATGCCGGACAGGCCCGGAACCCGGTTGAGGTCGATCAAGGCAGAGGGTTGCGCCAGCCGCAATTTCATGGTGGGCAGCAAGGTATGGCCGCCTGCGAGAAATTTGGCGTCGCTATCGGCGGTGGCCAGTTTGGCTGCATCCGCAACCGAACCTGGACGATGATACGCGAAAGCATACATGGCTTGCTCCTTGATCTGGGTCTAGGTGTCTTGGTCCGAGTTTTTGGTCCGAGTATCGGGTGCAGGTTATTCGGCGGCGTTAAGGGTGCGATGCCCGGCAGCGGCAAGCCATACGGCGTGGGCCGTTGCGGGCATGGCGATGTTTTCGTGGCCCAAGGCATCGGTGATGGCGTTGATGACGGCAGGCGGGGCGGCAATGGCCCCGGCTTCCCCGCATCCCTTGATCCCGAGCGGGTTGCCGGGGCAAGGCGTTGTGGTGTGATCGACGCTGAAAGAGGGGAGGTCGGCAGCGCGCGGCATGGTGTAATCCATGAAGGAGGCTGTGACGAGCTGGCCATTTTCGCTGTAGCGTGCTGCTTCCATCATGGCTTGGCCAATCCCTTGCGCGATACCGCCATGGACTTGACCCTCCACGATCATCGGGTTGATGACATTGCCGAAATCATCGACCGCGGTCCAGCGTGTAACTTCGGTAACGCCGGTTTGCGGGTCGATTTCAACTTCGCAAATATGCACCCCTGCCGGGAAGGTGAAGTTGGTTGGATCGTAAAAGGCGCCCTCTTTCAAGCCAGGCTCAAGCTGGGCGCCGGTGAATTTATGGGCGATATAGGCTTGCAACGCCACCGAGCCGAAATCGACCGATTTATCGGTGCCGCGCACGGAAAATTTGCCGTCTTTGAAATCAATGTCGGTCTCGGAGGCTTCGAGGACGAAGGAGGCGACCTTTTTGGCCTTGGCCTCGATTTTATCGAGCGCCTTGGCAATCGCGCTCATGCCAACCGCGCCGGAGCGCGAGCCATAAGTGCCCATACCCATTTGCACCTTGTCGGTATCGCCATGGACAATCGAGACATTTTCGATCGGGATGCCAAGACGGCCGGAAACAAGCTGGGCAAAGGTAGTTTCATGGCCCTGACCATGGGAATGCGAGCCGGTCAGCACTTCAACGGTGCCGATTGGGTTGACGCGCACTTCTGCGCTTTCCCACAAGCCGACCCCGGCGCCAAGCGAGCCCACCGCCTGCGATGGGGCGATGCCACATGCCTCGATATAGGCGGAATAGCCAAGCCCGCGCAGCTTGCCCTGTTTGGTGCTGGCGGCACGGCGGGCGGGGAAACCCGCAACATCGTGGTTTTTCATCGCTTTGTCGAGGGATGCGCCGTAATCGCCGATATCATAGGCCATGATAAGCGGGGTTTGATGCGGGAAGGCGGTGATAAAGTTCTTGCGGCGGAACTCCGCGGGGTCCATTTTGTGTTCGCGCGCGGCCATTTCAATCAGGCGCTCGACCACGAAAGTCGCTTCCGGCCGCCCGGCACCGCGATAGGCATCTACCGGGGAGGTGTTGGTGTAAACCGCTTCTACTTCTGCATAAATCGCCGGGATATTGTATTGACCGGACAAAAGCGGGGCATAGAGGTAGGTGGGCACAGACGAGGCGAAGGTGGACAGATACGCGCCCATATTGGCGATAGTATGCGCGCGCAGGCCGGTGATCTTGCCATTGGCGTCGGTTGCCAGTTCGGCATGGGTCACGTGGTCGCGGCCATGGGCGACGCACAAAAATTCCTCGGTGCGGTCCGCGACCCATTTGACCGGGCGCCCGACCTTTTTAGCCGCCCAGACACATACGGTTTCTTCGGCATAGATGAAGATTTTAGAGCCAAAACCGCCACCGACATCGGGCGCGATGACGCGCAGTTTGTGCTCCGGCGCGATACCGATAAAGGCCGAGAGCACCAGACGCGCGACATGCGGGTTCTGGCTGGTGGTGTAGAGCGTGAACGCGTCCTCGCCCTTGTTGTAATCGCCAACGGCAGCGCGAGGCTCCATGGCGTTGGGGATCAGACGGTTGTTGATCAGATCGAGCTTGGTGATATGGGCAGCCTTGGCGAAGGCGGCATCGGTTGCCGCTTTGTCGCCCAGATGCCAATCATAGACCTGGTTGTTGCTGGCAACCTCGTGCACGGGCTCCCCGCCCGCTTTGATGGCCTTGGCGGGATCCACAACGGGGGCGAGAACCTCATAATCGATTTCCACAGCCTCAGCGGCATCGCGGGCTTGGGCCAAGGTTTCGGCGATGATGACGGCCACATGATCGCCGACATAGCGGACCTTGCCGACCGCCAGAGCCGGATGTGCCCCCGCTTTCATGGGGGTGCCGTCCTTGGAGTGGATCATCCAGCCGCAGATCAGCCCGCCGATACGGTCTTTTTCAAGGTCTTCGCCGGTCAGAATGGCCAAAACGCCGGGCATGGCCCGCGCCGCATCGGCGTTGAGCGAGCGGATGCGGGCATGGGCATGGGGCGAGCGCAGGAAAAACGCGTAGGATTGGCCGTACCGGTTGATGTCATCGGTATAATTGCCGTTTCCGGTGATGAAACGGAAATCTTCCTTGCGCGGCACGCGCGCGCCGATCCCGGTATCTGCCATGATATGCCTCCCTGTGATCGTTCTGGCCTGAATGTTCAGGCCGTTCTTGCTTGTTGGATAAATTCTGGAAACACTTGTCTAGATACGCTTGTTTTTCAGGAACCCTTTTATCCAGGGCCCCTTATGTATCCAGGGCCCCTTATGT
>CAZGKS010000038.1:0-12076 GCA_964526275.1 uncultured Methylobacterium sp.
ATATTGATCCATAAACAATTCGGCATCGGGCTGGGTCATGGTCGTGGTATACATTTCAAGGTCGGTGAAGAACTTGGAATAGGTATCCGGGTTGGCGACATCCGAGCCGAAATACACGGAAGCGGTGACCGATTTAAGCTCCAGATCGATCCCTGCTTTCTGGCAGGCTTGCTTGATGATCGCTTGTGTTTTCTGGCGTGGGCCATTGATCGAGGTCTGGAAGACGTATTTGAGCTTTTTTCCGCCCTTTTCGCGGATGCCATCGGCACCCGGTTTCCAGCCGCCTGCATCCAAAATTTTCTTCGCGGCCTCAATATCGAAGGCCCATTTGGTGTTTTTGGAGGCGAATTTTTCAGGGGCGTTGAGGAAATTGGCGGTTGCAATGCCGGAGCGGCCATAAATGTGTTTTTCGATCGAGCCGCGATCTACCAAGAGCGCAAGCGCTTTGCGCACCGCCGGGTCGAGCAGGGTCGGATGCTTGGTTTTCATCGAGGCGCGCTCGCCATCGACCTCGGTCCATGGATCGGTGTGGTTGAGCAGCATGAACTCGATATTGCCGCCCTTCGAGATCACGGCCTTGCCCTTGCCGCCCTGTTCGAGCTTGGCAATGACCTCTTCTTCAACCTGGATGTTCCAGCCGTAATCATATTCGCCGGTCTGGATTACGGCACGGGCCGCCGAGGTGGCATCGCCCCCGCCCTTGATCTCCACGCTGTCAAAATACGGGCGGTTGGGCTTGTGGTATTCCATGTTGATCTCGCCCTTGACGAGATCGCCGGGTTTGAAATCCACGAATTTATAGGCCGCGGTGCCCACAGGTTTGAGATTGGCCGGCGCCTCGCGCGATTTGGCGCCCATATAATCCCCGAAATGGTGTTTGGGGAGAATAGCGCCGCGCACGCCCACAAACGCATCGGCCCAGAAGGGGGTCGGTTTGGGGAATTTTACCCGCACGGTGAGCGCATCGACCTTTTCAACCACCACATCCTTGTAGGAGCCATTGGTGGTGGTCGCGGTGGCGGGGTCTTTGGCATATTCCCAGGTGAAAACAACGTCATCTGCGGTGAGCGGCTTGCCATCGTGCCATTTGACGCCCGGTTTGATCTTCCAGGTGACCGAGGTGCCATCGGCGGCAATGCCGCCATTTGTCGTTGAGGGGATTTCAGCGGCCAGCACCGCGAACAGGTTGCCCTCCGGGTCCCAATTGGCCAAGGGCTCATAGAACAGGCGGGTGGCGTCTTGCTCTTTGGTGCCAATGGCAAAATGCGGGTTGAGCAAAGTGGCGCCTTGCCACCAGATCAGCTTGAGGGGGCCGCCACCGCCGCGCTTGGTGGGTTTGTAATCCCAGGCCTGCTGCGCATTGGCAACACCGGCATGCATGAGAATCTGCGCGGCCATGGGGGCGGTCAGCCCGGCCGTGACCATGCGGCCGATAAAGGCCCTTCGGTCGAGCGTGCCTTTTTTTACGTCCTTGATTAGGCTTCGGATGCCTTTTTCGGTCAATGAGGGGGTATCAGTCATGGTTTCCTCCGGAATGTGAGCGTTATTATCGCCTCTTGGGCTCAAGTGAGCATTGTTTTGGGCACGCGTCAATGCGGCATTTTAGCGTGACATATCCAGCGGGGGGGCAACCTCTGGCGGGAGCGGGCTTTTATAGGGCGTTGCGGCGGTGCGTTCTTGCAGATCGGCTTTGGCCTTGGCGATCAAGGTTGGTGATTGCAGCGCTTCCACCGCCAAAGCGGCCATGGCCTTGGCAACCTGCACCATGGCTTTATGCGCGGCGGGGGCCTTGCCTTGCGCCACCACCTGCCAGGTGTGAAACGGCGTGCCGATCGCAACCGTTGGCGCATGGGCCTGTACCAAAGGCACGACCCAGCTGACATCGCCCACATCGGTCGAGCCGATCATCGGGTTGCGGACCACATTGGCGGGTACGGTGAAATCGGCGAGCACGGCGTTTGTATCCTTCATGCCGATCGAATGCCAGATTGCGGGAATATCCTCCGGGGCGAAGGTTGCGCGAATGTCGCGTGCATAGGCGCGGTCTGCCTCCTCGAAGGGCGGGGGGCCGAGATCCTCCAGAATGCGCTGCAAGGCGTTTTCCAGCGGCGTATTGCCCACCAGATCCGAAACCGCGCTGACAATGCGCATGCTCATGGTGGTTTCGGTCATCAGGGCGGCACCTTCGGCGATCTTGCGCACGCGCTCCACCAGCGCGAACATGCCGTTCTGGTCACGCGCACGGATCGAATAGCGCACTTTTGCCCGCGCCTGCACCACATTGGGCGCAATGCCGCCGGTATCGAGCACGGCGTAATGCACCCTGGCATCGGAGGGCATGTGCTCGCGCATGTAATTGACCCCGACATTCATCAGCTCCACCGCATCGAGCGCCGAGCGTCCCAGATGCGGGGAGGCTGCCGCATGCGCGCTTTTGCCGATAAACGTGAAATCGGCGCGGGTGTTGGCCAAAGCCAGCGGCGGGGCAACCTCCCACCAGCTGGAAGGGTGCCAGGTGATGGCGATATCGCAATCGGCAAACAGCCCTTCGCGCACCATGAAGGCCTTGGCCGCGCCGCCCTCTTCGGCCGGGCAGCCATAATAGCGCACGCGGCCGGGAATGTTGTGGTGCGCCAACCAATCCTTGAGCGCGGTCGCCGCCAGCATCGCCGCAGAACCGAGCAGGTTATGGCCGCAGCCATGGCCGTGGCCGCCGGGCTCGACAGGCGCGTGCTGGCTTAGCCCCGCCTGTTGGCTAAGGCCGGGCAGGGCGTCATATTCGCCCAGAATGGCAATCACGGGCCCGCCTTCTCCCGCTTCGCCCACCACGGCGGTGGGAATACCCGCGACGCCTGGGGTTACGCGAAAGCCTTCGCCGCGCAGCATGGCTTCGTGTTCGGCCATGGAGCGGGCCTCAGTGTAGCAGATTTCCGGCATGCTCCATACGCGGTCTGAGAGCGCGATGAACGCTTCGCGTTTGGCATCGACCTTGAGCCATATATCCTTGCGGTTATCCATGGGGTTTATCCTTGGGGGGTTATCCTTTGCCGATGACGGGGCATGGTTCCATGCCTTGCGGGGGAGTGCAAGCCATTTGCGCGATTAAAAATTGTTTTGGGTGGATTGCTGTTTTTTTGGCGTTTTGTGCTCTTTTTAGCCGGTGTTTTGGTTGCAATCTGTGATTTTCTGCCGCACAAAGTCAGACAAAGTACAAAATGGGGTGATTTTCATGGCCGTTGTGATTGATGGAAAAAAGCTGACCGGCGAAAAAGTGGCGCGTGTGGCGCGGCGCAAAGCTGCGGGCAAATTTGAAAGCGCACGCCTTGCGCCTGCTGCCCGCGAAGCCGTGATGGCCGCCCGCCGCTATATCGATCAGAACTTCATGCATGACGATGCCCCGCTGATGTATTCCTTTAATACCGGTGTGGGGCTGTTCAAGGATCAACGTGTCCAGATGCGGGACATGGCGGAATATCAGCGCAAGAGTGTTTATGCGCATGCAACCGGGGTTGGGGAACCCTTGCCGGAAGATGCCACGCGCGCCACCATGCTGCTGCGGGCCAATGCCTTTGCCTCCAATTATTCCGGCCCGCGCGTCGAGGTGTTGGAGCGCCTGCTCGATTGCCTCAACAAGGGGCTCCACCCGGTGATTCCCGCCAAGGGGTCGGTGGGGGCTTCGGGCGATCTGGCGCCTTTGGGCCATATGGCGGGGGCGATTTGCGGTTTTGAAGAAGCTGAAATGATCTATCGCGGCAAGCGCATGGGCGCGCGCGCGGCTTTGGCGAAAGCGGGGCTCAACCCGGATTTCGAGCTTGGCGCCAAGGATGCCTCTGCCCTGATCAATGGTTCGACCGTCTCGCTGGCGGTGGGGGTGCTGGCGCTGGAAGACGCCAAACGCTTGCGCAAACTGGCCGATATTGCCATGACCCTCTCGCTCGAATGCATGCGCGGCGAGCTGGCCGCCTTCGATCCGCGGGTGCATAAGGCACGGCCGCATCCGGGGCAGGGGCTGGTTGCGCGCAATATTTTGCGGATCGCGCAAGATTCCCGGCGTTGTTCTGCCGATGCGCGTGTTACGCTCTATCCCGATGAAGCGCGCGCCCCCGGCGTTGCCCCTGCGCCCCGCGTGCAGGATGTTTATTCGCTGCGCTGCACGCCGCAGGTGCATGGCCCCTACCGCGAGGCGCTGGATTATGTGGCGCGTATTATGGGCACCGAGATCAATTCCGCGACCGATAACCCGCTCATTTTCGATGATGCCAAGGGCGGATATGTGTGCATTTCTGCCGGGCATTTCCACGGCCAATATGTCGCGCAGGCCATGGATGTTCTCACCCTGGCGTTGACCGATCTGGGCTCGATTTCCGAGCGGCGGCTCGCCCGGCTGGTGGACCCCACCTTGAGCTATGGCCTGCCGCGCAACCTGCTGGGCGGCAAGCGCGGGCTCAATACGGGCTATGCGACCGTGCAATGTTCCATGAGCGCGCTGGTGATGGAAAACCGCACGCTCTCCATGCCCGGTTCGGTCGATTCCATCCCCGGTAAATCGAATGCCGAGGATCACGTTTCCAACTCCACCTGGTGCGCCCGCAAGGCCCGTATGGTGGTGGAGAATGTCGAGCATATTCTGGCCGGGGAAATTTTGATGAGTTGTCAGGCGCTCTCCCTCATTGAAGGGGTTGCCAAGGATCACCCGATCGGCAAGGGTTCTGCTGCTGCGCTGGAGGCGGTGCGGGCCCGCATTGCGCCAGCGCTTGAAGGCGATCGCTGGTATGCGACCGAGATGGGGCTGGCGCTGGATCTGGTGCGTTCCGGCGAGATTGTAGCGGCGGTGGAAAGCGCGATTGGCACGTTGGAATAGGGCGCAGGGAATAAACCGCAGAATAAACCGCCGGGCGGCGTGTGATTGGCAGAGAGAAGCATGAACCCGCAAGATCCCTCGCCCGAGCCCGTGCTGTTGCCAGAGCCTGTGCTTGGGCAACAAGCGCTTGGTGCACAAGATCACCCGCTCCGTCAGGCCTTGCATGATGAAGTGCATGCGCGAACAGGCTTTGCCGTTCGTGCGCCTGCTTCGTTGCTGCATCTGGCCTTTACGCTTGCACCGGGCAGTCCCAGCCCGCTGCCGCAGATCGTGGCGCTCTGCGCGCCAGAAAACGCCGAAGACGCGCCGATTGTCGATGCCAAAGCGTTGCATTTTTCTGCGCAGACGCCGTTTGGCTTGCTGCGGGCTGAAATCCATGGCGAATTTTATCGTCTCACCTTGCTCAAGGAAGGGGCAGATGCCGCACAGCTTGCCTTTCCCCAAGCCTGGCTTGAGCAATTGCCCGGCCAGCGGCTGGTAGCCATGCGCACCTGCACTCGGCTGGCGCAGCCAGAGGGGCACCAAGATGCCCAGGCGCGCGCGTTCTTTGGCCATGACGCGCTGGTCGGGTCGCAAATCGCGCAGGGCGAGGCGATTATCTGGACCGATTTTCGCCTGCAACCCGATGGCTATTCCCGCGTGCTGGTGAGCGTGAACGCCATGGCGCCGGCCCGGCTGGGGCGGGCGGTGCGGCGGATCCATGAGCTGGAAACCTACCGCATGATGGCGTTGCTGGCGCTGCCGCTTGCGCGCGCTATCGGGCCGCAACTTGGCCAGCTTGAGCGCGATCTGGGGGAGGCCGTGAACGCCATGACCGGGGAGGGGAGCGATGATGCCGCGCTGCTGGAGCGGCTGGGCGCGCTCTCGCGGGCGGGGGAGCACCTTGCGCAAAGCACTGCGTATCGTTTTGCTGCCAGCAAGGCTTATGCCAATCTGGTGGCGCGGCGGCTGGCCGAACTCAATGAGGAGCGGCTCAAAAACCACCAACGGATCGGGGTGTTTCTGGAGCGGCGGTTTGACCCGGCCATGGCGAGTGTGCAGGCGTGTTCAGACCGGATCAACCGGTTGGTGGAAGGGTGCGCGCGGGCGGCCACCTTGCTGCGTACGCGCGTCGAGATTGCGCTTGAAGCGCAAAACCAAGCCATTTTGCACTCCATGAATGCGCGCGCGCAGCAGCAATTGCGCTTGCAGGAAACCGTAGAAGGACTCTCGATTGTTGCGATCAGCTATTACACCTATGGGCTGGTGGCCAAATTTATCGAGAGTATGGAAGGGCTTGGTGCGGGAATGTTTGGTGTGGCGGTGTTTGGCCCGCTCAAACTGGGCAAGGCTCTGCATCTGGCGCTTATCCCGCTGATCGTGCTGGCGGTGTGGTTCAGCTTGCATTCGCTCAAGCGGCACGCCTTGAAGGAAACCTCTGGCAAAGATAATAGCGGCAAGAACAAGGGTAGCAAGAACAAGGGCGGTAAGGATTAAAGGCAGCTCTTGCCGTGTCGCTGGATCAGGCTGGCCCGTTTTGGAGGCGTTTGGTGCTTTTGCGTTTTTCCAGCCATAAGGCCATGAGCCCTATCGCGCCGATACCGACCAGATTGGCCAGCAGGAGCCATCCTGTGCTGCGGCAGGTTGCATCCAGCGCCATGCCCAGCCCCCAGGCGAGGAGCAGTGACGCGGCAAAAGCGGGCAAGGTATGCTGGCCGATCCGTATAAGCGCTTTGGCACGCGCGAGCGGGATGCGCCAGCACTTGATCAGCACGAGCGCCACATAGGCGCTGGCGAGAAAATGCCCATAGAGCGGCGCCGCAAGCGTGGTTTTGGCGCCTTGCGGCACCAGCAGGGTGTGAAGCTGTGCCAAAGCCGGGTAGTTGTCTGTAAAGCCCCAGAAATTGAGGGGGATTGATCCGATCACGAGCGCTAGGCACGCATAAAACAGCTTGCCAAACCGCAAAGGCGGTGCGTGGAGCCATTTGGCGCCGAAAGCGTAGCCGGTATAAAACAGCAGCTGCCAGCCAAACGGGTTGAAAAACCACGCCCCCCCGCGCTCAGGGGTGTTGGGCAGGTTCAGCCAGCCTAGTTGCGCGCCCAGCCATAGCCCGGCACAGACCCCAAAAGGCAGGGCCGCATGCATACGGTGCAGCGCAACCAGCGGCGGCATCAGCGCCAGAAGCACCAGATACATCGGCAAAATATCCAGATAATCGGGGAGAAGGCGCAAGGTTAGGGCTTGCCACAGGCCCTCTGGCGTCAAGACCTTATGGGCGGATAAAGCGGCCAGATAATCGTGCTGGCGAAGGGTTCCGCCCAGCCAGGACAGCGCGATCATGGCGGCCATCAGCGCCAGATGCACCGCATAGACCTGCATGATCCGCCGCCATACTCGCTTGGTCCCCGCCCATAAACCGCTACGCTCGAAGAGGCGGCCAAAGGCATAGGCTGAAGCCAGACCGGAGCAGAACACGAACCATTCCGCTGCAGAAGAAAACCCGAACCTTGCGGGAATGAACAGAAAGACCGGGTTGCCGGGTAAATGGGCGATGAAAATGATGATCATCGCCAAGCCGCGAAAAAAATCGAGCCTTGGATCGCGCGGGGCGGTTCTTGCATCGCGCGGGGCACTGGCAGTCATGGGAGGCATGGCACCTTGTCTGGGAGATGGAGAGGGAGAGAGACCCATGGCTGTGTTGTTTAGTCTCAAGCGCATTCGGGGTTGACGAAACCTTGATCAAGCCGGATCGATGTTCCGGATCGAAGTTTATGCAACATCTTGCGATTTTTGGGCTCTTTTGTGACCAACTGGCCTCCTCATGGTTGGCAGATGCGCCGAACGAGGGTTTCATAGGGCAAGAAGATCGTTTATAACAGGGGCAACGATACCGTTGCGATACCTTCCTGCTGCTATGCGCCGGTTTATGGGGCGGTGCCGGGTTGGAAAACGCTTCGGGGTCGGTGCACAATTTTTGGCATAAAGCCGCGCACAGGATGCGTGATCATGGTTCTCATCTCTCCTCCGCCTCGCACCTCTCCCGCGCCTCGCAAGCGTGCGTTTCGGCAGCAACCCGTGCAAGCCCCGCGTGGTACCGCCTCCGGCGCGATCTTTCTGGCCTTGCGCAAAGCGATTCTCGATTGCTCCCTGCCACCCGGCACGCCGATGATCGAAAAGGATCTGTGCGCGCGGTTTGAGGTCAGCCGTACGCCGGTGCGGGAGGCCTTGATCCGCCTTGCAGAAGAAAAACTGGTGATGGTCTACCCGCAATCGGGAACCTATGTTGCGCCTATCCCGCTAGCCAGCTTGCCCGAAGCGGTGATCATCCGCAAGGCGCTGGAGCATGCCGCGTTGAGCCACGCGTTGGCGGCGCATACGCCCGAAGGGCTTGAGGCGCTCGCAACTTTGCTCGCCGAGCAGCAGGCCTGCGCAGAGCGGGCGGATCGCGATGCGTTCCATGCGGCCGATGAAGCCTTCCACGAAGCGATTGCCCAGATGGCCCATGCGCCGGGGCTATGGCGGGTGGCGCAGCAGGCCAAGGCGCAAATCGATCGCTGCCGCCGTCTGACCTTGCCGCAAAAGGGGCGCATGGATGTGGTGATCGCCGAGCACCGGGCGATTTACACCGCCTTGGCAGGCAAGGAGGCGGCGGTGGCGCATGCGGCGCTGGAGGCGCATCTTTCCGCCGTTTTGCCCGACGCCCAGACCCTGCAATTGCATTATCCGGGGTATTTTGTTTAGGGCAAGATGTGGTTTGATGGAAACGCATCTTGCTTTTATCTGTTTGTATAAAAATGTATTTTTTACTTTTCAGAATTTCAGAAAAAGCAAAAACGCTTCAGGCTGGCTAAAGCGGTTTGTTCTCGCTGGCCCCATCGGCCTCCACCTTTTCGAAGCCATGGCGCATCATCAAGGGGGTTTGGGCCAAAGTGAAGGCCAGCGTGATCGGCATCATGCCCCAAACCTTGAACGCAACCCAGAAATCGGTGCTCTGGGAGCGCCAGATCGCTTCATTCAAGGCGGCCAGCGCAAAAAAGAACAGGCCCCACCGCCAGGTCAAAATCCGCCAGCCTTCCGGGGAAAGCCGGAAGACGGTGCCGAAAACATAAGGCAAAAGCGGTTTGCCAAAGGCCAGCCCACCCAGCAACACGCCGCCGAACAGCGCATTTACGATGGTGGGCTTGAGCTTGATGAACATATCGTTGTGGAAGGTCAGCGTCAGCACGCCAAAGACCAACACAACCGCACCCGACACCAACGGCATGATAGGCAGATGGCGGCAAATCCACCAGGAAACCGCCAGAGAAACCCCCAAAGCAATCATGAAAGTAGCGGTGGCGACAAAAATCGCGCCTTGGGGGCCAGGCGGCAGCAAGCCCCCCAGCAACGGCGCCAGCAGCGCGCGGAAAAATTCCGGCCGGCTATTGGCCAGAAAAAACACCACCAGAGGTCCCATCTCTAGGGCTAATTTTACGCCCGGAGAGGGTTCTTTGAGGGCGCGGGTTTTGGCCGCGTTTTGAGAGGCTGGTTGGCCAATATGGGGATCTGGGTGTGAAGCCTGGTTTGAGTGTTCGGTCATGCTTCTTCCTCCAGCCCGGCAATCGCGCGGGCAAAATCCTGGGCTGTGAAGGGTTCAAGATCCTCCACGCTTTCACCAACCCCGATAAAATGGATCGGCAGGCCGAATTTATCGGCCAGAGCGACTAAAATTCCGCCCCGTGCGGTGCCATCCAGCTTGGTCATGATCAGGCCGTTCACGCCCGCAACTTTTTGAAAAATCTCAACCTGGGACAGGGCGTTCTGCCCAACCGTTGCATCGAGCACCAGCAGGCAGGCATGGGGCACCTGCGGGTCTATTTTCCGCAAAACCCGGAGAATCTTGCCCAATTCGTCCATCAGGCCCTGCTTGTTCTGCAAGCGCCCGGCCGTATCGATGAACAGCATATCGACCTGTGCAGCCCGCGCTTCCAGCACGGCGTCATAGGCAAGGCTGGCGGCATCGGCGCCTTGTTCGCGCGCCATGAACAGGGCGCCGGTGCGCTCGGCCCATATTTTGAGCTGTTCAACGGCGGCAGCGCGGAAGGTATCCCCGGCCGCCAGCATTACGGAGCGTCCTTCGGCGGTATATTTGGCAGCCAGTTTGCCGATGGTCGTGGTCTTGCCTGCGCCATTGACCCCCACCATCAACACAACGAAGGGCTTTTGGGAAAAATCTGGGGCAAAAGCGCGCGCGACGGGGGCGAGCACGGTTTCAACTTCAGCGGCCAGCGCATGCTGAATTTCGCGCGGGGCAATGGCGCGATCAAACCGCCCTTGCCCGATCTTGCCAACGATCCGCGTGGCAACAGCGACGCCCAAATCGGCCTGGATGAGGGCATCTTCCAGTTTTTCGAGAGCACTGGCATCGAGTTTGCGGGTTGTGAAGATCTGCGTGATCGATACCCCGATTTGCGAGGTGGTGCGTCCAAGCCCTGCGCGCAGCCGCTGCCACCAAGTTTTGACCGGGCGCGGCATGGGGGCGGGAATTACGGGTGCGGGAATCACAGGAGCAGGAATCATGGGGGCGGGAATATCCCCGGTAAAAGCCTTTCCGGCAGGATCGGCCGGGAAGGGGGGCAGCGCAGGCTCTGTCGCCGCTTTGTTGGTTGGGGCTTTCGCTGTTTCCGCAGCTGTTTCCGCGTCCAGCGTTGACGCGGTGTCAGGCGAAAGGGGTGGCTGCATGCGCGGCTGGCGCCCCAAGAGCCGGCCGATAAGCCCGGGGCCTTTTTTTTGTTCGCTCATTTCTCCCCCATCGCGGTTGGTGCGGCTTGCGCAGCTTGGAGCCGTGCGCCGTCATGCCCCACAATGGGGAGGAAAACAATTTCCCCCGGTGCGAAAGCTTGCCCGAGATCGACCGGGGTGAAATCATCGAGCCGCCCGCGCCCACCCCGTTCGGTAAGAATGCGCGCAGGTTTTGCCCCATAACGGCGCGTATGCTGGTCCAGATGCGCGCTCAAAGCCTGCATACCGGCCTCCCGCAACCGTGCGGCGCGCGCTTTGATCACGGCGGGCGCAAGCTGCGGCATGCGCGCGGCGGGAGTTTGCGGGCGGGGTGAAAACGGAAAGACATGCACGAAATTCAGGCCGCATTCGGTGATGAGCGCACAAGATTGCGCAAATTGCGCTTCGGTTTCGGTTGGAAACCCGGCGATCAGATCTGCCCCAAAGGCGAAATCGGGGCGTTTTGCGCGTAATTCTGCACAAAAATCAATGGCATCTGCGCGCAAATGCCGCCGTTTCATGCGTTTTAAAATCAAATCATCGCCTGCCTGCAACGATAAATGGACATGCGGCAACAGGCGCGGCTCCTCGCACAGCAGACGCATCAGCAGTGGGTCGATCTCGATGGAATCGAGCGAGGATAACCGCAAGCGCTGCAAGCCGGGCACGGTATCGAGCAGATACGCAACCAGCGTGCCAAGGGTGTTCCCTTCGCCAAAATCTGTGCCGTAAGAGGTCAGGTCCACGCCGGTCAGCACGATTTCCGGGTAGCCGTTATCGATCAGCCGCTGCACCTGCGCGCTGACCTGCGGCATGGGGACCGAGCGGGAATGTCCACGCCCTTGCGGAATGATGCAGAAGGTGCAGCTATGGTCGCATCCGTTTTGGACCGCCACAAATGCCCGCGCGCGCCCTTCAAAGCTATCCGGCTGGAGGGGGAGAGCCGCCGGAGAAGCCAGAGAAGACGCCGCAAGGAAAGGGGTGGGGGGGTCGCCAAACGCGCTATCCGGATTTGCACGCGCAATCCCGGCATCCCCGCGCGCTGCAAGGATATGCTCGCTCCAGCTTTGCGGGTGGGTTTTGCGGTCATTGGCAACCAGCGCATCGACCTCCGGCATGGCCAGAAAGGTATGCGCTTCGGTTTGCGCCGCGCATCCGGTTACGACAATCCGGGCGGTCGGGCGCTCCCGCCGTACCTTGCGGATGGTTTGCCGGGCTTGCCGCACGGCTTCGGCGGTCACCGCGCAGCTATTGACCACAACCAGATTGTCAGCCCCCGCAACCGCCGCGCGGATGGCCTCGCTTTCCAGCGTATTGAGCCTGCAGCCCAACGTGATCAGCTCAGGCGGCATCTATACCTGCCAGCTGCGAGGGGTCAAGGATACCGCGATAGGCCATGCTCGCCGGGCCACGCATGCAGATATGCCCGGCCTCAGACCGCGAGAGGGTCAACCAGCCGCCGGGCAGGCCGATCT
>CAZGKS010000039.1:0-11994 GCA_964526275.1 uncultured Methylobacterium sp.
GCCAACCGCTGCCCGCTTCATCGCAGCCTGTGCCAGCGTTTTGTGGCAGCGTTGGCGAGAAAAGGTGCCCGGTTTTGCGCATTTTTGATGCGCAGATGGTTTTCGCGTGGGCCTCGCTCCCCCATGAAGGCGCGCGCGAAGTAGCCCCGGACGTTTCCATGACGTCCGGGGCTTTTTGTTTGGCGCGCTGGTTTTGTGCTTTTGCGGATGGGGCGAGAGTGGCTATAGCGTTGTGCTTTTGATGGATTTATCCAGAGCAAAAGACGCGTTCTTCCACATCGAGATAAGGGCGGGATGTGTTTTCATCCAAACGAGAGACGGCCGCTTTGGTAACATTCATCCGGTTTTGGGGGCGGATGATGGCGCATGGGGGGCCTTTTGCTGGGGGCTCTCGTGCTGGGCGTAGAAGTCTTTGGCGTAGAAATCTTTGGCGAGCTTGAACGCGTGGTTGGCACGCGGTACGCCCGCATAAAGGGCGACATGGAGCAGCATTTCGCGCACATCTTGTTCAGAGGCGCCGGTATTGCGGGTTGCGCCCAGATGCAGCATGAATTCCTCGAAATTCCCTAAACCGGACAACAGCGCAAGGGTAATCAGCGAGCGTTCCCGGTGGGTCAGTTCCGGGCGCGACCAGACATGGCCCCAGGCCGCTTCCGTGATCAGAGTTTGGAAGGGCTCATCGAAGGGCGTGCGGTTGGCCTCCGAGCGGGCGACATGCGCTTCCCCCAGAACCGCCATGCGGGTGGCTTTGCCTTGGGTAAAACGGGGGGTTTCAGGGCCAGGGTGCTGGGAGGCGGGCTGCGGGGGGATGGTTTTTGGCGGGTGCTCAGCCATGGCGGATCCTTCAGGGGGGGAGGGCAGGGGGAGAGGGCAGGGGGAGGGGCAAAAAACGCGCGAATTTATGCTGTTTCAGGCACAAAATGCAGCGCGCCAAGCACAAAATCGGCGATGCGTGTGGCCGCGCCCACGCTCTCGCACAAGGCGGGCAGGGTGAGCATTTCCAGCGTCAGCGATATGCCGGAGCGTTCGTTCTCGTGGAGCAGGGCGTGGTTGAGCAGGCCGCCCAACCCGGCGCTATGGCGGGCGAGCGCGACCAGAACTTCCGCGCCAACCGGGTTTTGCTTATGCGCCATGGCGGACGAGCGGCCCGCGCCGGCCAGAACGGCATCGGCCAGCCGGGTTTGGGTGAGCAGGGTTATATCTGCGCCGATTTTCCCCAGAGTTGCGGCCAGCGCGATCAGCGGTTGGGTCATCTGGGTGATCGGCGTGCGGTCGGTATGCCAGCACGGGGCGGCGGCCAAGCGCAGGCTTTGGGCCATATGCGCGGCGATGGCGGCGCCCGGCCATGGGCGGCGCGTGCCGATGGGGCCGCCCAATTGCAGCGGCAAGGGCCCTATTGGATGGGCGGCCAACGCTGCGCTTGCGCCTGCCAGCGGGCTGCGCCAGGTGGCCAGTTTATCGCGCACCTGAAAGGGCAGCGCATCCTGCATGCGGGTGATCGCCATGAGGGGGCGTGCCCCATCGCGCTGTTCGAGGGTCTCAAGGCGCGCCAGAAGGGCGGTCAACCGCCCGGCCAGCAGCGAAAAAAACGCGCGCGCGGCCAAGGCGATCGCGGTATCGTGGAGATCTTGGCTGGTGGCCCCCAGATGCAGCAAGGGGGCCAGATCGGGCGGCAGACCTGCACGCATTTGGCGGACGAATTCGGGCCCGGCCATACCATCGCGCGCCATGCCTTGGGCGAGCGCGGCAGGATCGAGCGGTGCGGCAAGGGCGTGGGTGGCGATTTTTTCTGCGCTGGCGGGTTCGATCACCCCTTCGGCGGCGCATGCCTTGGCAAGGGCGGCCTCAAAGGCGCGCATATGGGCCAAAAGCGCGGTATCGGCAAAGAGCGCGCGGGTTTGCGCATCGCCGGTGAGGGCTTCAAGCCAGGTTGGAGCGGGCTGTGGCGCAGGGGCGGCGGGCATAAGGGTCACGCGCGCTTGACCAATGTGGCAAGGCGCGCGAGGGCGAGGGCGTAGCCCTGCGTGCCGCACCCGACAATCACGGCATCGGCGCGCGCCGAGACATAGGAATGGTGGCGGAAGCTTTCGCGCTTGTGGACCTGGCTCAAATGCACTTCGATGACCGGCCCGGCAAAGGCATTGAGCGCATCGAGCAAAGCGATGGAGGTGTGGGTGTAGGCGGCGGGGTTGATGACGATCCCGGCGGCGGTGTCGCGCGCTTCGTGGATCCAATCGAGCAATTGGCCCTCGTGGTTGGATTGCAAAAAGCGCAAGCCCAGCTGGCGCGCCGTAGCCTCCCGCAGGCACAGGGTTTCAAGGTCTGCCAAGGTTTCGCGGCCATAGATTTCGGGCTCGCGCTTGCCCAGCAGGTTGAGGTTGGGGCCATTGAGAACGTAAATCAGCGGCAACATGGGGGATCCTTCAGGCTCTATCGGGTGGGCGCAGGGTGGTTTTGCGGGCGCGCAAAATGCGCTAGATTATTTTCCGATCGGATTGTAACAGACCCGATGCTCTCTCTTTTTGTTTTCTAGCATTTTCTTTCGCGAACCGGCATCCACTTCGCTTGAAAATGCGCTAACAAGAAACAAACGGGAGATCAGTATGCGCATTCTTGTCACCGGTGCCAATGGATTTATTGGCCAACATGTCACATCGGCCCTGGCGCAAGCGGGGCATACGGTGCTGGCGCTCTCCCGCCATGCCCGGGAGGGGGTGCCGCTTGGCCCCAATATCGTGCCGGTTGTGGCGGATGCGCTCGATTTTCCGCAAGCGCTGATGGCGCAGCTTGCGCCTGATATGCTGATCCATCTGGCGTGGGAGACAACGCATGGCCAGTTCTGGACCGCGCCTGCCAATCTCGATTGGGTGGGGGCGAGCGCGCGGCTCGCCCGGCTATTCGGGGAGGCGGGCGGCAAGGCGTTCATTGGCGCGGGTACCTGCGTGGAATATGATGTCTCAAGCCTTGAACCGCTCGATGAACACTTGAGCGCGCTCAAACCGCATACGCTCTATGGGGTCGCCAAGGATGCCACGCGCCGGGTGATCGAGGCTTATGCGGCGCAAACCGGCCTGCGGTTTGGCTGGGTGCGGATTTTTCATCTTTACGGGCCGGGCGAGCAGGCAGGCAGGCTCGTGCCTTCCGTGATGGATGCGTTGCGGCGCGGGGAGATGGCCAAAACCAGCGCGGCGCAGCATGCGCGCAACTTTATCCATGCGCGCGATGCCGGGGCAGCGATTGCGGCGGTGGCGCTTTCGGATTTGGCGGGGGCGGTGAATATCGGGGCGTATGAAAACACGGATGTGGTGGCGGTGACGCGCCTGCTGGGGCAGATTATGGGGCGCGAAGATCTGCTCGCGATCGGGGCGCTGCCGGAGCGGGCGGGCGAGCCCAAAAGTCTGGTGCCGCGCCTTGACCGGCTTAAAGCGATTGGCTTTGTGCCACGCTTTTCGCTGCGGGCGGGGCTGGAGGATGTGGTGCGCGGCGGGGGGTGATGGGGCCGCCCGGCTCAGAGCAGCGGCCAGGTGCGGTCGGCCTCGTTCAGGATTGCGGGTTCGGCCAGCCAGTCTATGGCCAAAGCCGGGTCATTCCAGCGCAAACCTGCCGCATGGCCGGGGGTATAGGGCTTGCCCATGAGATAGAGCACATCGGTATCGGGTTCGAGGGTCAAAAACCCATGGGCGAAGCCTTCCGGCACATAGAGCGCCTCGCCGGTTTGGGCATCGAGATTGGCGCTCACATGTTGCAGGAAAGTGGGCGAGCCAGCGCGGTAATCGACCAATACATCCTGAATGCGGCCTTGGCTTACGCGGATGATTTTTGCCTCCGCATGGGGGGCGGGCTGAAAATGCATCCCGCGCAGGGTAAAGGCGGCGTTGTTGCGCGATAAATTGATCTGATGCGCGCGGAACGGTGCCCCCGCCTTGGCCAGCTCTTCCTCGCAGAACAGGCGCGCGAAAGAACCACGGGCATCGGCATGGGGCTGGGGTTTGAGCCGCAACGGGCCGGGAATCGCAAGGGGTTCGAGGATCATGGTAAAATATGGGTTTGCGGGATAGCGACCACGAATTTACCGCCCCAAGCGCGGATGGCTTTTAATTGTTCGGTGATCTCCGGGGCCAAATTCCACGGCAAAATCACGACATAATCGGGTTTGGCGGCCAGCAAGGTTTCCGGCGAGACGATCGGGATATGGGTGCCGGGCAGGCGCTTGCCTTGCTTGGCGTGGCTGGCATCGGCCACCAAGGCGAGGCTGCCTGGCCCAAGCGCGCAGAAATTGAGGAAGGTATTGCCCTTGGCGGCAGCACCATAGCCGGCAACGGTTTTGCCTTCCGCTTTGGCTTTGGCCAGAAACGCCAGAAACGACGTGCGGGCGGTCTCGGCGTTTTTGGCAAAATCGCGGTAGGCGGCGCCCTCAGCGTGATCGAGCCCGATCGCGGCTTCGCGCGCCAAAGTGGCGGCTACGGCCGGGGTTTGGGTATGTGCGGCGCTGGTACGGCAGGCAAAGACGCGCAGCGAGCCGCCATGGGTAGGCAGGGTTTCGATGTCGAAAATGCGCAGGCCGCAGGCTTCAAAGATCGTTTTGACCGCATGGAGCGAGAGATAGGAATAATGCTCGTGGTAGATGGTATCGAACTGCACCTTCTCGATCATGTTGAGCAGATGCGGGAATTCAAAAGTGGCAACGCCTTGCGGCTTGAGCAAGGTTGCAAAACCGCGCACAAAATCACGGATGTCGGGCACATGGGCGAGCACGTTGTTGGCGGCCATCATATCGGCGGATTTGCCTTCCGCAACCAAGGCTTGCGCGGTCTCCTGCCCGAAAAACGCGATTTTTGTAGCGATGCCCTTGGCGATGGCCGCTTCCGCCGTGTTGCGGGTTGGCTCGACGCCTAAAACCGGCACGCCAGCGGCCTTGAAATGCTGCAACAGGTAGCCATCGTTCGAGGCAACTTCCACCATCTGCGCGGCGGGCCCCAGTTTGAACCGTGCGATCATGTTGAGCGCATATTGGCGCGCATGTTCAACCCAACTGGTTGAATAGGAAGAAAAATACGCGTAATCGGCGGTGAAGATCGCATCGGCCGGCACGGAATGATCCGCCTGCACCAGCAAACATTGCGGGCAGGTGCGCACGATGAGCGGGAAGCGGCGCTCGGTTTTTTCCTCGCCCGCTGCCAGATAATTATTGGCGAGCGGCTGCTGGCCAAGATCAATCAGCGGGGCCCGCAAGGGGGTTGCACAAAACCGGCAATGGGGGGAGGCAGGCGTGGAAGCGGTCATGATGTTTCCCGTTCAGCGGGGCCAGAGGGGGAAGGCGAAAGGCGGCGTAACGTGTTACAGCGTATGGTAGGTGGCGATCTGGGTTTCGCACAAGGCGCGGGCATCGGCGCCGTTGGCCTGTGCGTGGTACCATTGGGCGGTTGCGTGCAGGGCTTGCACGCCGGGCAGGCGATCGGTGATGCCATGGGCGCGGGCCAGCGCGGGGTTGAGCGCTAAATGCGCCATTTCCCGCAAGTTGGGGTCTGCGGCGGGATCGAGCACCCACGCTTGCGGCAGGCCCAAAGCGGGGCCGATCGCTTCCGCCACTTGCGCGACGGATATGGGGCTTGCGGGGTCCGGGCCGATATTCATGGCCTCTGGGGCGGGGGCGGTGTGAGCGGTTGCGAGCTGTTCGGCAAAGAGGAAATAGCCGTTCAGGCAATCGAGCACGTGTTGCCAAGGCCGCGTGGCGTTTGGCGAGCGCAAGACAACCGGCGTTTTGGCTTCTGCTGCGCGGACAATATCGGGCACAATCCGGTCTTGCGAATAATCGCCGCCGCCGATCACATTGCCTCCGCGTGCGGTGCTGAGTGCAATGCCTGCCGCCTTGGCGCGGGGTTGCGCCGAATGCACCAGCATTTCCGCTGCGGCCTTGCTGGCGGAATAGGGGTCGTGGCCGCCAAGCTTGTCGTTTTCGGTAAAGGCGCGGCCGCTATCATCGTTGGCGTAAACCTTGTCGGAGGTGATAACCAGCACGGCTCTGGCGCAGGGATGCGCAAACAGCGCATCGAGCAGATGCGCGGTGCCCATCACGTTGGTGGCAAAGGTTGCGGTGGGTTCGCGGTAGGCACGGCGCACGAGCGCCTGCGCTCCCAGATGGAGCACGATGTCTGGCTTTGCGGCCTGCACAATGCGCGTGACCGCCTGGGCATCGCGTAGATCAGCGATGTGGTGGGCGAGGGTTTCTTCAACGCGCGCGCGCGTGAACAGGTTCGGGCTGGTCTCCGGTGCCAAGGCAAGGCCGGTGACACGCGCGCCCATATGGGCGAGCCAAAGCGCCGCCCAGGCGCCCTTGAAGCCGGTATGGCCGGTGAGCAGGACCGATTTTCCGGCCCAGAAGGCGGGATCGGGCAGGCGTGCCGGTTGCAGGATTGCGGGGGTCTGGGATGCGCGGTTCATGGTGGAGGGATTCATGCCCAGGTTTTCCACGGCGCTTTGCCGCTGCTCCACAAGTCTTCGAGGTGGTTTTTGTCGCGCAGCGTATCCATGGGCTGCCAGAAGCTGCGATGAAAATAGGCCTGCAACTGGTCGCTCTTGGCGAGGGTTTCGAGCGGGGCGGCCTCCCATACGGTGCTGTCGCCGGCAATATGGGCGATGACGGAGGGTTCGAGCACAAAAAACCCGCCATTGATCCAGGCGTTGTCGCCGGGGGGTTTTTCAATGAAATTCTCGATTTTATTGCCCGTTAGTTGCAGGGCACCATAGCGCCCCGGCGGGATGACCGCCGCCAAGGTCGCCGCTTTGCCATGGCTTTTGTGAAAGGCGATCTCGGCGGTAATATCGATATCGGCAACACCGTCGCCATAGGTCATGCAGAAGGTCTCATTGCCCAGATGTTGGGCCACGCGGCGCAAACGTCCGCCGGTCATGGAGTTTTCGCCGGTATCAATGACCGTTATACGCCATGGCTCTGCTTTTGTGGTGTGGAACGTTACAGAGCGCGTGTTTTGATCAATGGTCAGATCAGAATTGTGCATGAAGTAATTGACGAAATATTCTTTGATCATATAGCCTTTATACCCGGCGCAGATCACAAAATCGGTAATGCCGTGCTGGGCATAGATTTTCATGATATGCCAGATGATCGGGCGCCCCCCCACCTCGATCATCGGTTTGGGGCGCAGGCCGGTTTCTTCGGAAATGCGTGTGCCGAGCCCCCCGGCGAGAATAACGGCTTTCATGCGGCCCCCGTGTTCAGGATGGTTTCTCATTTTTGCATAAAGGGATCGCGTGGAAATTCCGTTAACAGGGGGTTGCTGAATGTGGATTGTGCGGGTATCACTCGCGCATATGTGGAAGCGTGCGTTTGGCCGTGCTTGCGTTTGGCCGTGCTCTTCCTCGTTTACCCTCCTGTCACCCCATCTTCATCGATTCTCTAAAGGAAATCCTATGGCGCGCCCTGTGCAAATGAAAAATCCGCAAAATGGCCTTATCAAGACCGGTTATTATGGATATTCTTGGACATATCTGTTTTTTGGCTGGTTCGTGCCGTTGTTTCGCGGGGAGCTGGGCGTTGCAGCGCTGCACGCCCTGTTTTCGATCCTCACCCTCGGCTTGTGGCAGCTGATTGTCAGCTTTCTCTATAACAAGCAATATATGGGGCGGTTGATCTCGACCGGGTTCAAGTTCAATGACCGGCCCGAGGTTAACCAGCAAGCGGCGGTTGCCGCTGGCGTTGACCTCAAAATTGCAGGTTTGGCCCCCGATGTTGCGCCAGCGCCTGTTATGCCTGCTTTGCCGCCGCAAGCAACGCCGTAACGCCGGGCAAGTCCTTGCCTTCCATCCATTCAAGGAAGGCACCGCCTGCGGTCGAAACATAGGTCATGGTTTCGGCCACACCGGCATGATTAAGGGCTGCGACGGTATCGCCGCCGCCGCCAACGCCAACCAAGGTTGCGGCCGTAACAAGGCGGGCTGCCGCTTTGGCGAGCGCGACCGTGCCGGTATCAAACGGAGCCAGCTCGAAGGCCCCGACCGGGCCGTTCCAGACCAGCGTTTTCATGCTGGCCAGCCGGTCTTCCACCAAAGCGATGGTTTTCGGGCCGATATCGAGGATCATCTCATCGGCGCTGACCTGTTCCACAGCGGCTATCCGATGATCGGCATGGGCCTTGAACTGGGTTGCGAGCATAGCATCTACGGGCAAGATTATTTCGCAGCCAACGGCCTTTGCCTTGGCTTCAATGTCGCGGGCGGTTTGGGCCAGGTCATGTTCGCACAGGCTTTTGCCGACCGCAAGGCCGCGCGCGGCCAGAAAGGTGTTGGCCATGCCGCCGCCGATTACCAGGCAATCGACCTTGCGCACCAGATTGCCGAGCAGATCGAGCTTGGTGGAAACCTTCGCGCCGCCGACAATCGCCATGACCGGGCGTTGGGGGGTGCCCAGTGCGGCATCGAGCGCGGTGAGTTCGGCTTCCATGCAAAGCCCGGCATAAGCGGGCAGGGCGCGCGCCAAGCCTTCGGTGGAAGCGTGGGCGCGATGGGCGGCAGAAAACGCATCATTGACATAAATATCGCCCAAGCGGGCGAGGGTTGCCACAAACTCCGCGCCGTTTTTCTCTTCGGCTTTCTCGAAGCGGGTGTTTTCAAGGCATAAAATCTCGCCCTCTTGCAGGGCGGCAACGGCCTCCTGCGCGGCGTTGCCGGTTATATCGGCGACAAAGCCGATTTTTTGGCCCATCAATTGGCCTAAAGCCGCCGCGATCGGGGCGAGGCTTTCGGCGGCATTGGCGCGCTCGGCATAGGTCTCGCCCTTGGGACGGCCAAAATGCGCGAGCAAAATGACGCGCCCGCCGCGCCCTGCCAGATCCTGCAAGGTTGGCACAATCCGCTTGAGCCGGGTGGTATCGCTCACGGTGCCCGCTTCCATGGGGACGTTGAGATCGACGCGAACCAGGATGCGTTTGCCCTTGGGGTTAAGGGAATCAAGCCCTCGAAAATTACTCATTTCAGCACGCCCAAGAGTTTGACCAACAGAACAAAAAGCAGCGCGGTTGCGCCAGAGGACAACAAGGCGGCCAGCACCAGATGCGAAAAACCGGGCAGGGTTTTCACCTGGGTTTGCAATTGGTTGAGGCGCTTGCCCAGATCATTGGCATTGACGCCCTGCGCGGCTTCCTCCAACCTGGCGGTTGCGGTGGTTTGGCGATCTTCCAGCCTGCCGACCAGATGTTCAAACCGTGCAAATTTATCCTCGATCCGCGCGACCTTGTCTTCAATGCGGGCGAGTTGATCGGGGGCGGAGGCCGCTTTTGGCGCCGACGCTACGGGGGAAGGCGCCGCCGCTGCGGGGGCGGGGGGCGCTTTGGCCGTGTGCAGAGGCGTGTCGGTTGCAGGAGCAGGGGGCGTTGCAGGAGAGGCGGCAGGCGGTGCAGCAGCGGGGGATTTACTGGTCATGGCGTGAATGGACCTCCTCGGTGGAAAGACGCTCCTTGCGCATAGGTCCTTATGGCGTCACGCGATAAGGACCACGGCAAGGGAGGTAAACAATTTGCCAGATACGCGGTTGCGCGGTCTGTTCGATCTTTAGAGCAGGATGGGTTTGGATGGAAACCCATTATGCGCTTATCTTTTTGTTCAAGTTGTTCAAGAAAACGTCTTTATGTTCTTATGTTTACATGTAAACATAAAGCGCTCTGGGGGATTGCGTGTTTGGCTGTGAAAAAACTGTTTTCTGGCGCGTTTTGAGTTCACATCCCTTCCATGAAAAGACTCTACTTTTTTAAGCGCATTTTTGTAGGCAAAACCAGTTTTTGTTGTTGCGCACCCTGCTCCAGAGGCGAGGAAGCCGCCAAAGGCGCAGGCCCATTGTATGGGCATTGTTGGGGGCTTTCAAGGCAGTATGGGCGTGCTTTTTGGGTCTATGGGGGTTATTCGGGCAGGTGTGCGTTGCGCAACAGGGCGCGAAAACGCTGTTCGGCTTTCACGAAGGCGGGGGCGGTGGTTATACAAACGGAGGTCATGCGGCCTTTTGGTGTTTCTACCATGGTCATGAGGCCGCGGATATCGGCGGCGCCGGGACCGAGTTTCGGCGTCAGCGCGAATTCCACACCTTTGTAGCCCTGAACGCTCGCGGCGCGGACGCTATTGAGTTCGAAGATCGTGCCAAAGGGGCTGTTCGCCAGGGCATCGCGCATGCTGGTGCGCCATTGCGGCTGTGAGGTGACCGTGTTGATTTCCGCCTGTGTAAGATGGTTGTTGGCGGAATTGAACTTGAATCCAATTTCGCAGACATGGCGGCTGGTTCCTGCGTTCGGGATCGACCCATCTTGCGTGTTGACGCCGAAACTGGTGTCAAATTGGCGGCTGGAGGTGGGCGCGGCGGTCATGCCAGCGGGGGCGACCAAGGTGAATTCATCTGCGGTTCGTGCGTGCGCTGCGGCGGCACAGCACACCACCGCCAGCGCAAGGCTGGCGAGGGCGATTTGCAACGGGGAGGCTTTCTGGGTGACTTTTTTTACAAAACGGTTCGACACGCTATACCATATTTCTTGAAGGGCATTCGGATGCGCCCTCGCGAGGGTTGCTCGCGAGGGTATTTGCTCTTGTTCACATGCTCTTTTTTACATGCTTTTGGCCATGGCCACCGCTGTATCGGACATGCGGTTGGAGAAGCCCCATTCGTTATCGTACCAGGTGAGGATGGAAACCAAGGTGCCGTCCATTACCTTGGTTTGATCCATATGGAAGATTGAGGAATGGGGGTTGTGGTTGAAATCGATCGAGACATTGGGGGCGTTGGTATAGCCCAAAA
Source organism: uncultured Methylobacterium sp. (assembly GCA_964526275.1). Lineage (GTDB taxonomy): Bacteria > Pseudomonadota > Alphaproteobacteria > Rhizobiales > Beijerinckiaceae > Rhabdaerophilum. Next base: position 10,796 of record CAZGKS010000039.1, read on the forward strand.
TGCCCTTGAGCGGGCCATCGGCCGCCGCCTGGATGGCCGCGTTGATCTCCTCGCGTGAGGTTGCGCGCTTGGCCACGAATTTGAGATCCACCACCGAGACATTGGGCGTGGGGACGCGCAGGGCAAAGCCATCGAGCTTGCCGTTGAGCTCGGGCAACACCAGCCCAACCGCCTTGGCAGCACCGGTGGAGGTGGGGATCATGGACAAAGCGGCGGCGCGGCCACGGTATAGATCCTTGTGCATGGTGTCGAGGGTGGGCTGGTCGCCGGTATAGGAATGGATGGTGGTCATCATCCCGCGTTCAATGCCCACGGCCTCGTTGAGGATTTTGGCAACCGGGGCCAGACAATTGGTGGTGCAGGACGCGTTGGAAACCACCACGTGATCCTTGGTGAGCTTGGCGTGGTTGACGCCATAAACTACCGTGAGATCGGCGCCATCAGCGGGGGCAGAGACCAGAACGCGCTTGGCGCCCGCTTGCAGATGGGCGGCGGCCTTGTCGCGCGTGGTGAAAATGCCGGTGCATTCCATGGCGATATCGACGCCCAAGGCTTTATGCGGCAATTCGGCCGGGTTTTTGATCGCGGTGACCTGGATGGGGCCGGTGCCGACATCAATCGTATCGCCCTTGACCGTCACCTCGCCGCGGAAGGCGCCGTGGACGGAATCGAAGCGGAACAGATGCGCATTGGTTTCCACAGGCCCCAGATCGTTGATGGCGACAACCTGAATATCGGTGCGGCCCGATTCGATAATCGCGCGCAGGACGTTGCGCCCGATGCGCCCGAACCCGTTAATGGCAACCTTGACCGACATGGTATGCTCCTTGTGCTGAACCGTGATGAGGAAAACGCGGAATGAAACCTGAAATGAGGACGACAGAAGGGATATAAGGGATAGGGCGCGACACGAAAAGCAGTTTGTTCTCCGCCTTTTGCCTCTTAGAGCAGGGAGCGTTCAAAAAAAACCGTGCTCCGCTCTTATCTTTTTGTTTTTGCATATTTTTGTGCGATAAACCGGTATCCACTTTATCGCAGCATGGTTTCTTTTTCTGCCGCATGCTTTTTTGCGATAAACCGGTGCCCACTTTATCGCAGCATGCTTTCTTTTTCTGCCGCATGCTTTTTTGCGATAAACTGGTGCCCACTTTATCGCAGCATGGTTTCTTTTTCTGCCGCATGCTTTTTTGCGATAAACC
>CAZGKS010000040.1:0-11614 GCA_964526275.1 uncultured Methylobacterium sp.
GTACCTGCCTTGGCGGTGCGTTTGAACTCGCGCTGGCCTGCCATCACCGGGTTGTATCCGATAGCGACAAAACCCGGCTCGGTTTGCCGGAAGTCAAGGTCGGGCTGTTCCCCGGCGCGGGCGGCACGCAGCGCGTTTCGCGCTTGATGCCCACCGGCGATGCCTTGCAGATGCTGTTCAAGGGCGAGCAATTGAAGCCGCAGGCGGCGCTGAAAATGAACCTCGTTCACGCTGTAGTGCCGCGCGAACAGTTGCTGGAAACCGCGCGGCAATGGATTTTGAACGGGGGCAGCGCCGTGCAGCCCTGGGACCAGGAAAAATTCAAGCTCCCCTCCGGCAAGGTGCATTCCCCCGGCGGCATGATGATCTGGCCGCCCGCCAATGCGATTTATCGCCGCGAAACCTTCGATAATTACCCGGCAGCGAAGGCGATTTTGCAAGCGGTCTATGAGGGGTTGCAACTGCCGATGGACCGCGCGCTCAACGTGGAAAGCGGGTATTTTGCCTATATTCTGCGCACGCCGCAGGCGGCCGCCATGATCCGCTCGCTCTTTATCTCCAAGGGCGAACTCGATAAAGGCGCGCGGCGGCCAAAATCGGTCCCGCCGGGCAAGATCACCAGGGTCGGCATTGTGGGCGCAGGCTTTATGGGCGCGGGCATCGCTTATGTTTCCGCCCAAGCCGGGCTGGAGGTCGTGCTGGTTGATCGCGATCAGGCGAGCGCCGATAAGGGCAAAGCGCATTCCGATAAGCTCATTTCCGGCCAGATCGACAAAGGCCGCGCCAAGCCTGCAGACCGGGAAGCCTTGCTCGCACGCATTACCGCAACGCCCGATTATACCGCGCTCAAGGGCTGTGATCTCGTGATCGAGGCGGTATTTGAGGACCGAGCGATCAAGGCAGAGGTCATCCGCAAGGTCGAGGCGGCTATCGGGCCAGAAACCGTGTTTGCCTCCAACACCTCCACCTTGCCCATTACTTCGCTGGCTGAAAATTTTACCGATGCCCCGCGCTTTATCGGCGTGCATTTCTTCTCACCGGTGGATAAAATGCTGCTGGTGGAAGTGATTATGGGCAAGAAAACCGGCGATATCGCCTTGGCGCGTGCCCTCGATTTTGTCCGCGCGATCAAGAAAACCCCTATCGTGGTCAATGACAGCCGCGGGTTTTATGCCAATCGCGCCGTGCTCAATTACATCCGGGAAGGCCATTTGATGCTGGCGGAGGGTATCCCGCCCGCCATGATCGAAAATCTGGCCAAAAAGGCCGGCATGCCGGTGGGGCCGCTCTCGCTCAACGATGAAGTGGCGCTGGATCTGGGGTGGAAGATCTTGCAAGCCACCAAGAAGGATCTGGGCGAAAAAGCCATTGATCCGCGCCAGGAGGCGTTGCTCAAAACCATGGTGGTTGATCTAGACCGCCTTGGCCGCAAGAACGGCAAGGGCTTTTACGATTACGCCCCGGAGGGCAAAACCCTCTGGCCGGGCCTTAAAGACCTGCAAACCACCAAGCTCGATGCCGATAGCCTCGACAAGCAGGAGATTATCGACCGCCTGCTGGTCACCCAGGCGCTTGAAGCCGCGCGCACCGTGGAAGAAGGCGTGATCACCGATGTGCGGGAAGCCGATGTCGGGGCCATTCTGGGCTTTGGTTTTGCCCCGTTCACCGGTGGGCCGATCTCCTATATCGACGCGATGGGCGCCAAAGCCTTCGTGGCCTTGTGCGACAAACTGGCCAAAAAGCACGGCGCACGCTTCAAGCCGAACGCGTTGCTTAAAGACATGGCGGCGAAGGGCACCGCCTTTTATTCCGGCATGGGCGCGGCCAAAACGGCCGCGTAAGGCGCAGGAGACACAAGCGGGGACGAACCGCCTGGGGCCGCGTGCACCATGTGCCGCACGGCCTTGGCAAAAATCCTGGATAGCCACCTTCCTGAAGAAGGAGGGGTTTGGGAAAGGCCGCGCATTTCGGAAGCGCGCATTTCGGAAGGAGGGGAGGCTGCCCCCCTTCAAGGCTTGTATCGCAGGGGGAGGATAGGCGCCTTGTGCCGGATGGAAGCGACGCCTTCCGCTTTTTTTATAAAAAACCGGTTTCCACTTTTCCGCATCATGCTTTAAGCTCGGCTGCCGCTTGGTTTGGTTTGGCGGTGGTTGGCTTGGTGCGTGTCATGCCCGGCCTCCATTGCAAGGGGCCTGGCAGACGGCGCGCGCGGCTCCCGGAAAATCGTGTGAAAACGCGATCTCGGGGCGCAACCGCCTACGGTCAGTTTCAGACTGCTTTGAACTGTTCAAGGTTCGCGTCAGCCTCTTAACCATGCCCCAAAGATTTATTTGCGTCAAGTCTTGACGCTGCACGCCACGCGTGCAGACTTCGCCCATTGTAGTTAGGAGGATTTTTAAATGTCTCGTACGCTGGTTTTTGCCGCCTTGGCCTCGTTCACCTTGAGTGCACCGTCGATCGCGCAGACCAAGCAGACGCCACTCACAAAAGAGCAGATCAACGTAATAAACCTCTACGCTAACGCAAGCGCCTTGAGCCTTTATTGCCCGACGATGCAAATAGATGAAAAATTGATGCTGTTGAGCGTCGGATATTTTAGAATCGGCGGTAAAGACAACAAAGCGGCTGTCGATGAAGAGATCTTGCGCGCCGGTTTGCGCGCTCAAAAGATCACTGAACCGTTCAAAAATGACCCGGACCTTGCCTGCGCAGCAGCTCGGGTTATGTTTGGCCCCAAAGGAACCCTTGTCCCCGACCTGATGATCAAGAGATAACGCGGAGCATATCTCAATGCATAAATCGTCAATGTTTTTGTCAATTTTAGCGCTCTGTTTTGCGCTCTTCGCCGCCAGCACGGCTGATGCGCGCGGCAACCAACCCTGCTCGCGCGGCAAGGGAGGGGTTAAAGCCTGCACCGCCAACGGCAAATTTTTGTGCAACAACGGATCGATCAGCGCATCGAAACGGAAATGCTCACGGTGAGCAGCTGCCAGCGCGGTCATGGCTGCCCCCCGCACCATAAGGTGTTGCGGTCTTTTTTGCGGCCCGGCACATAGGGCAACGCCAGCCCGTCTTTCAGCAAAACCGCGCCGATCTCCTGCCCGTTGGCATAAAGGTGCGCGAGCGTGCGCCCGAACCGGTCCTGACCAAACCGCTCGATCGATACCTCCTTGCCCTCCAGCAGCTGTTTGAGCCGCGCTTTCGCCGCCAGACCGACAATCCGTTCCATTTCGCAAGCGGGGCGAAAGCTTTCCGGCGTATCGATATCCACCAGGCGGATTTTTCCCCATTGCCGATATCGGAGGCTGCCCCCCTTCAAGGCTTGTATCGCAGGGGGGAGGATAGGCGCCTTGTGCCGGATGGAAGCGGTGCCTTCCGCTTTTTTTATAAAAAACCGGTTTCCACTTTTCCGCATCATGCTTTAAACCCGGCGGCAAGCGCGCAAAAGTGCATGCAAGGATGGCTATTATGGAAAAGACGTTTGACCCGCACGCAATTGAAGCCCGCGTTTCGGCTCTATGGGCTAAGGCGGAGGCCTTCACGGCCGGAAAAGGCGCAAAAGCTGACGCAAAGACGTTTTCGATCGTCATTCCCCCGCCCAATGTCACCGGCTCGCTGCATATGGGCCATGCGCTCAACAACACCTTGCAAGATATTTTATGCCGCTATTGGCGCATGCAGGGGCGCGATGTGCTCTGGCAGCCGGGCACAGACCATGCGGGTATCGCCACGCAAATGGTGGTGGAACGGCAATTGGCCGCAGAGGGCAAGCCGGACCGCCGGACCATGGGGCGCGACGCGTTTTTGCGCGAGGTCTGGGCGTGGAAGGGGCAATCGGGCGGCACGATTGTCAACCAGCTCAAGCGGCTGGGCGCCTCGTGCGATTGGTCGCGCGAGCGCTTCACGATGGATGAAGGCTTAAGCCAGGCGGTGATTGCGTTTTTTGTCGCCCTGCACGAGGCCGGGTTGCTCTATAAAGCCAAAAGGCTGGTCAATTGGGACCCCAAACTCCTGACCGCGATTTCGGATCTTGAGGTGGAGCAACGCGAGATCAAGGGGAGTTTTGCCTGGGCGCGCGGCGATAAAGACAAGGAAGGCCAAGAAAAACCCTTCGATGCCGGGGCTTTGGGCAAGGTGCTCGCGCGTGAGCCTGGCGGGCATTTGTATTATCTCGATTATCCGGTGAAGGGCATGGCCTACAACCCGGAAGATCCAGCCACGTATCTTACGGTTGCCACCACCCGGCCCGAGACCATGCTGGGCGATAGCGCGGTTGCCGTTCATCCGGAGAACGAGAAGCTCAAAGGGTTTATCGGCAAAACCTTGATCTTGCCGCTGCTGGGGCGCGAAATTCCGGTCATTGCGGATGCTTATGCCGATCCGGAAAAAGGCACCGGCGCGGTGAAAATCACCCCGGCGCATGATTTCAATGATTTCGAGGTCGGTAAACGCCATGGTTTGCCAAGCCTCAATATGCTCACGCGGGAGGGGCGGATCGATCTTGCGGATCTCGCCCTCCCGCCAAATACCGCGCTTGCGCCGCTCGAAGGGCTAGACCGCTTTGCCGCGCGCACGCAGCTTGTCGAGAGGCTGAACGCGCAAGGCGTGCTGCGCGCGATCACGCCGCATCTCCAACAGGTGCCGCACGGGGATCGTTCGGGCGTGCCGATAGAGCCGTATCTCACCGATCAATGGTATGTCGATGTCGCCCCGCTCGCCAAACAGGCGATGGATTGGGTCCGGGGCGGCGATATCCGCATCACTCCTGCCGCCAAAACCGCCGATTTCTTCCGCTGGATGGAAAATATCGAACCTTGGTGCATCTCGCGCCAATTATGGTGGGGCCACCAGATTCCCGCCTGGTATGGGCCCGATGGCGATTACGTGATCGCCAGCAGCGAGGCCGAAGCGCGCACGCGCGCGGATGAAAAATGGGGCACAGGCAGCCCGATCACGCGCGATGGCGATGTGCTCGATACGTGGTTTTCCTCGGCGCTCTGGCCGTTCTCGACCTTGGGCTGGCCGCAAAGCACCGCCGAACTTGCGCGCTATTACCCCACTTCGGTGCTGGTGACCGGAGCGGATATCCTGTTTTTCTGGGTTGCGCGGATGATGATGGCCGCAGCGCTCACGCAAAAGCAGATCCCGTTCCACGATGTTTATCTGCACGGGCTGGTGCGGGATGAAAAAGGGCGCAAAATGTCGAAATCGGTCGGCAATGTGCTCGATCCGCTGGTGGTGATCGACGCTTTGGGCGCCGATGCCCTGCGCTTTACGCTCGCCCAGTTCGCTGCCCAAGGGCGCGACCCCAAGGTTGGGCTCAAAACCGCCGAAAGCGCGCGCAATTTCTGTACCAAGATCTGGAATGCCGCCCGTTTTGCGGAAATGAACGGCGCAAGGCCAGTGGCCGGGTTTGATGCCGCCAGCGTGCGCGAAAAGCTCAACCGTTGGGCGATTACGCAAGCAGATTTGGCGCTGGCGGAGATCGCAGAGGGGATAGAGAAATTCCGCTTCAATGAGGCCGCACAGGCTGCCTATCGCTTTACCTGGAACACTTTTTGCGATTGGTATCTGGAATTGGCCAAACCGGTTTTGCAAGGGCCAGAATGCGCCGCCAAAGAAGAAACCCGCGCAACCACCGCCTTTTTGCTCGAACGCGTGGTGGCGATGCTGCATCCTTTCATGCCGTTCATTACCGAGGAACTCTGGGCCGTTCTGGGGGAATGGAGCGGGCAACAGCACGCGCTGCTGGCGCTCTCCCCCTGGCCAAAGTCCAGCGGGATCATCGCGCCGGAAGCAGAGGCCGATATAGGGTTTCTGGTCGATCTGATTTCGCAAATCCGCTCAATCCGCGCAGAAATGAACGTGCCAGCAGGCGCGCAGATTCCGCTGGTGTTTGTGGGGATCAGCGCGCCCCGTAGAGCCTTGATCGAGGCTTCCGCGCCGCTGATCGCGCGTCTGGCGCGCATCGAGACGCTGGATTTTGCCGATGAAGCGCCAAAGGCCAGCGCGCAAATTCTGGCGCGGGATGTGGTTGCCGCCCTGCCGCTTGAAGGGATTATCGATCTTCAAGCCGAGCGCGCGCGGCTTTCCGGGGAGCACGACAAACTGACCATCGAGAGCGCAGGCATCAGCGCCAAACTCGGCAAGGCCGATTTCGTTGCCCGCGCCCCCGAAGAAGTGGTGGAAGAAAACCGCGAACGCCTAGCCGAGGCCCAAGCACGCATGGAAAAACTGGCGCAAGCCCTGGCCCGGCTTGGCTGACACGCGCTGGCCAAGCTTGGCGGCTCAGGATTATTTAGCCGATAAAAGCGGCGACCACGACGGATCCGAAGCAAAAGCCGGGGTTGCGATCGGCACATCGATCCGGCCGGTAATATCGACCATATAGAGCTTCGGGCCAGCGCCGGTATCGCGGAAAAACACGATATAGCGGCCATTAGGGGCAAAGCTGGGGCCCTCATTATGGTAGCCTTCGGTTAGAATGCGCTCGCCGGTGCCGTCCGGGCGCATGACGCCGATGGCGAAGGTGTTGCCTTTTTGCCGGGTAAACGCGATAAAATCGCCTTTTGGCGACCAGACTGGCGTGGAATAGCGCCCCTCGCCAAAGGAAATCCGCTTGGCGCCGCCCCCCTCTGCGCTCATCAGATAGAGCTGTTGGCCGCCACCCCGGTCACTCTCGAACACGATCTGGCTGCCATCGGGCGAAAACGAGGGCGAGGTATCAATCGCCCCGCCAGAGGTCAGGGGCCGGGTTGTGCTGCCGCTGGTTTCCGCCAGCACGAGATGGGTGTTGCCGCTCTGCTCGACACTCATGGCAATCTGGGTGCCATTGGGCGCAAAACGCGGTGCAAAACCGGCAATATTGGGGTTGCCGATAATCTGCCGCTGCCCGGTTGCCAGGTCCAGCACCTGCACATTGGCGCGCGTGGTATCTCCCAACGCCATAAAGGCGATCTTGTTGCCGCGCGGCGAAAAGCGCGGTGTCAGCAGCAACTCATCGCCCGAAGAGAGCACGCGGAAATTGGCGCCGTCCCAATCCATGAGCGCAAGACGCTTCTTGCGTTTATCCTTGGCGCCGGTTTCATCGACAAAGGCGATCCTTGTATCGAAAAAGCCAGTTTCGCCGGTCAGGCGCTCGAACACCACATCGGAAGCCAGATGCGCCAACCGCCGCCAGGCATTGGCATCAATGGCGTGTTTCTGGCCAATCACCTGCTTGGCGGTGGTGATGTCCCACAAGCGGTATTCGAGCGCAAGGCGCGTGCCCTCGCGCACGACGCGCCCGACAATCACGGCCTGAATGCCGATGCTGTTCCAGGTGGCAAAATTGGGCGCGGCATCAAACGCGATCATGCGCTCCGGATGCCGCGCGCGGTCGAGCGGTTCAAACAGCCCGGAACGCTTGAGGTTATTGGTGATCACCTGCGAAATGTCTGGGGCTTGCGAATCGCCGGTAAAATCCAGCACCGCAATCGGCAGGGGTTTGAAATTGTTCGGGTTGAGATCAATACATAATTCGCCCGCCCGGCAGCCACGCTCCTGGGCGGCGGCAGGGAGGGCCAAAAGCCCGACCAGCACAAGAAAAGCGGCAAGGGCGCGAAGAACAGGAATAAGGCGACGCATGGGGAAATCCTTTTTCAGCGCATATCGGTGGTAGAAACAAACAGGCGCAGATTTTTCCAACTATCATAGCTTTCAAGAAAGCGTGGCGGGATACGATATGGCTGGCAATTGCGCAAGGCGCGCATGGTTGCCTCGGCAAACGGAGTGAAGCTGGCTTCTGCCGAAGAATTGGCCAATTGGGGTTGGGTGATCAGTTCGCCGCCCCGGCCCAAAGTCACCACGATTTCCGGCCCGGTTCTAGGATAAGCACCCGCGTAAGAGATACAGCGGCTCATTTGTTCGGTTAAAATACCGATCAATTGCGCTTTTTCCGAGGGCGAAATGCTCTTGCCGGTAGCATTGGCCGTCCCCGCGCTCGCGCGTTGGGAGGGGGTAGCGCCGGTGGCTCCGCTGGAGGCGGCCTGTTCCTTGGAGGCCAGCACCTTGTTGATCGAATCGGAGAATTTTTTGGCATCCGCCGCTTCGCGCGCCGCTTTCTCACGGGCGGCTTTATCCTTTTCCGCCCGCTCTTTTTCAGCGCGCTCCTTGGTTTCGCGTTCGGCCTTGTCCTTGAGCGCTTTTTGCTGCGCCGCTTTGTCTTGTGCAGCCTTGTCTTCCGCCTCGATCACCTTGCGCAACGCATCGGTTTTGAGCGGTTCCGGTTTGGCAGGCTCGGGCTTGGGTGGTTCAGGTTTGGGCGGTTCTGGCCGCTTGGGCGGCTTTTGCCGGACCAGCTCGGCTTGCGTATCCTCCGGGTCGTCTTCTTCTTCGACCGGTTGAGGGGCAACTTTTGGCGCCGCTACCGGACGCAACGGCACAGGCGGCACGGGCACAGGCACAGGCGGCGGGGGTGGTGGCGGCGCGGGCGGCACAGGCGTGGCCGGTTTGGGCTCTGCCTTGGGGGGCGGCGGTTCAGCCTGCGCGACATCCTTTTTGGCGGTCTGCTCGGGCGCATCCTTCTTGGTATCCGCAACGGTGTCTACGCGGCGCTCGGGTTCTTTGGTGATAAGTTTGGACGCTTTATCGCCCTGCATCAATTCGTTGAACTGCTTTTCGGAGATCATATCGACCGCAACGCTTTCGCTAGCGGGTTCAAAGGTTTTATGGCTGGGCAGACCGTAAAGGCCAAAAGCAAAGGCAGCGCCATGCAAGACAAGCGAAAGCACGGCCCCCGGCTCGCGCAGACGGGCGGCAAAGGAAGATTCGGTTGCAGCAGGCCGTGTCTCCCGCATGGGTTTATTTGCTCCCCGCCGGGGCATTGATCAACGCGGTTTTGGTGAACCCGGCCTTGTTGAGCGCCGCCAGCACCTCACTCACCCGGCCATAATTTACACTGGCCGCGCCGCGCACATAAATGCGCTCATCAAAGCCCGCTTTAGCCAAGGCCGAAAGCGCGCCAACCAGCCCATCGAGCGGGACTTCCTTTTCCTGCACGTAAATTTTGCCCTTCTCATCGATCGTGACAGCCAGCGGTTTTTGCTCGATATTAAGCTCCTTTGCGCCGGTTTTGGGCAGGTCAACCGGCACCCCCACGGTGAGCAGGGGCGCTGCGACCATAAAAATCACCAACAAGACCAGCATCACATCGATGAACGGGATCATGTTGAGATCGGCCATAGGGGCTGCGCGGCCTTTCCCGCGCCGTCTTTTGCCGCCCCCTCCGGCGGAATTCATGCTCATGGCCATGGGCTGCCCTCACGAACCGGTGCGCGCGCCCGCGCGTTCATCGATCTGGCGCGAGAGAATGGCAGAAAATTCATCGGCAAAGCTTTCAAGCCGCCCTTGCGTGCGCGAGACATCCTTGAGATATTTATTGTAGAAAATATTGGCCGGAATAGCCGCAACCAGCGCGATGGCGGTTGCAAACAGCGCTTCGGCAATGCCTGGAGCAACCACCGCAAGCGAGGTATTCTTGGAGGCAGCGATGGAGCGAAAGGTGGTCATGATGCCAAAAACTGTACCGAACAGCCCGATATAGGGCCCAACCGAGGCAATGGTGGCGAGCACCAGCAGGTTGGATTCCAGCCGCTCCACTTCGCGCGAAATCGACACGTCGAGCACTTTATCGATCCGCGTTTGCAGCGAGGCAAAACCGCGCCCGGACCCCTCGAAAGTGCGCCGCCATTCCGCCATGGCCGCCACGAACAGTGCAGAAAAACCATCATTCTCGCGCTGCATTTGCGTCCGATACAGATCATCGAGCGATTGGCCAGACCAGAACGTATCCTCGAAACTGTCCATCCGCGCTTTCATACGCCGTAATTTCAGCCATTTATTGATGATGATCGACCACGACCACAGCGAAGCGCCGAGCAGCCCCACCATCACCAGTTTGACAATAAAATGCGCATGTAAAAACAGGGTGATCAGTGACAGATCGGGGGTAGCTTCCGGTCCCGGCATGGTGGATTTTCCTTATTGGGCAGCCTTCATGGGGCAAATCTTCGGCCCATCTTGGGCGCCATATCGACGCTTTCAGGCTATTTTCAGGCAAGGCAGGTTATTTCAGGCGAGGATGAGGGGTCAAAAATAAAAACGCTACAGGGAAGAATTCAGGCGCATCCTTGCCGGTTTTATCGTTAAAAAAGGGTAAAATTCCGTTGATTAACCGCCATGCAGGGCGTTCAAGGCGTCCTGTAGGGCGCGCGGCACCCGGGCAGGGCGCCCCTTGGCCAGATAAACCAACCCGATCCGCGCCTGCGCCAGCGGCGTGTGCGCCCGCAACAAGCGTTGCACCAGGGTGATCCGCGCGCCGTTTAGCGCGTCAAGCCGGGTTTCGACATGGCATAGATCATCCATCCGGGCGGGCGGGCGGGCGGGCGGGCGGGCGCGATAAATTCGATTTCGGCGCGGTGCACCAACTATTTTATTTAATTATGTCAATTGATTAGTTGAAATATATAACTCCGAAGTGTCCGATACATAGCAGTGACTACCCTGCAAATCTGTTCTCACAAAGCGGAAAAATCGGCCGTTTTGACCGCTACATTTGGGGCCATTTCTGGGACCAAGAATCGGAATATGTCACTTTTTTCAGGCGGAACCTGACGAGAGCAGGTTTGCACTTCAAGAGACTGGTTCGCACGAATGCATGCGGTCTGTCGCTTTGCTGCAAATTCAGGACTAGATGAAGTCGATTCAAGATCGACCCGATTGCTTAAGGCCGTAGAACGAACCCGCTTCGCGGCTCAACTTGTGGGTAAGCCGACGTTACGGGCGGTTGACGTGAGCAACCCGGGGGGTATCAGAGGATCGCTCAACACCAAGCCTAAAGCATCGCCGAGTTCGAGTTCGGGGACCGCTGCGAGGGAACGTGCGACACAAACCGCCTCACGAGCGAGGTCCGCCCCAGGGAAGTCGTCTTTTCCCCTGCCGAATAGGTCTCTGCTGACCCATGATCTCAACAAGCGGCCTAGGAGTTGCACGTAGTCGACCGCGATTCCGCTCCGAAACTTGATAGGAACACTGCCGCCCGCCTGGACCAGTTCAAGGCCAATGAGAACTAAGCAAAGGCCGGCGATGAAGCGCTTGATCGCGCCTTCCTGAAGGCGACCGATCTCAAGGCTACGCGCGTAGGCATCAATCGACGGGTTCATGCGGTCGCGGACGAGATAAGTGCCCGCCAGCCGACTAGACAATGCCTCACCGGCAAAGCGCAGGAGGGGCAGTGGTTCAGGATGGCCGAACAAACCGGCTTCGGAGGTGAGGCGCTCGAGGAGGCGCTGCAGGAGTGCTTCCTCTACGAGCGTTGCCACCTGCGCATGGTTTGGGCTTCTTGACAGCCCCTGAATAATCGCCGGGAGGAAGTGATCTCTTCCGCCTGCGCCCTCCACAAGAGCGTCGGCCAGCGTTTGATCGTCAAAGGAGGATGGCAGGGCAAGTACGAGGCGATCCACAATTGGATCGGTCCAAGTACGATCGTAAACAGAGCTGGCTCGGGGAATCTGCACAGTGGGGATAAGTGGAAATTCTGCCTGAGAGCGGCGTAGTATGCGCTGCGAACAGGAGC
>CAZGKS010000041.1:0-11570 GCA_964526275.1 uncultured Methylobacterium sp.
CGGGATGAAATGGTCGTTCATGCCCAAGGTCAGCGACGGGCGGCCGCATTATCTGGTGATCAATGGCGACGAATCAGAGCCGGGCACCTGCAAGGATCGCGAGATTTTGCGGCATGATCCGCACCTGCTGATCGAGGGGGCGCTGCTCGCCTCCTTCGCCATGGGGGCGCATGCGGCTTATATCTATATTCGCGGCGAGTTCATCGCCGAGCGCGTGGCCTTGCAAAAAGCGGTCGATGAAGCCTATGCCGCCAAACTGATCGGCAAGGACAATCTGCACGGGTATCCGTTTGATTTTTATGTCCATCACGGCGCCGGGGCCTATATTTGCGGTGAGGAAACCGCTCTGCTCGAAAGCCTGGAAGGCAAGAAGGGCCAGCCGCGCCTCAAGCCGCCTTTTCCGGCCAATATGGGGCTTTATGGCTGCCCGACCACGGTTAACAATGTCGAATCGATTGCCGTAGCCGGTACTATTTTGCGGCGGGGCGCGGGCTGGTTTTCGGGCATTGGTCGCCCCAACAATGTCGGCACCAAGTTGTTTTGCGTCTCCGGACATGTCAATACGCCGTGCAATGTCGAAGAGGCGATGGGCATTCCCTTCCGCGAGCTGATCGACAAGCATTGCGGCGGCATTCGCGGCGGGTGGGATAACCTCAAATGCGTGATTCCCGGCGGCTCATCCGTGCCGCTCGTGCCTGCCGAACAAATCGCCGATGCCTATATGGATTTCGATACGTTGCGCGGCCTGCGCTCCGGACTTGGAACCGCCGCAGTGATCGTGCTCGATAAAAGCACGGATATTGTGGGGGCGATCGCGCGGATCCCGCATTTTTACAAGCATGAAAGCTGCGGCCAATGCACGCCGTGCCGCGAAGGCACCGGCTGGATGGCGCGGGTGATGGCGCGTATGGCTGAAGGCCGCGCCCAAAAGCGCGAAATCGATATGCTGCTCGATGTCTCAACGCGCATTGAGGGCCACACCATTTGTGCGTTGGGAGATGCTGCCGCCTGGCCCATTCAGGGGCTCATCCGCCATTTCCGCCACGAGATCGAGGCGAAGATCGATCAATATTCCGCCAATCCGCACGCCGATGCGGTGGCGATGGCTGCGGAGTGAGGGGGATGGATTTAGCGCTTAAATACGCCCCGTTAGCCGGATTTTCGACAGCCTTGGTAGGGCTTGTCGCGTTGATATTTGCCTATACGCAAATACGTATCCATCGTCAAAATGAAGCAAAACGGCAATTCCTCAATTTTTTGGATGAATGTATAAAGTATCCGCAATTGGCAGAAGGAAAAATCTCTGCGCAAGATGCCGATTCTATGGCGCGGTATCGGTGGTTTTTGTTCAAGTTGCTCATGTGCAGTGAGTCTATTATGGAAGTTTTTCCAAAAGATCAGGCTTGGCTCAATGCTGTCATGGAAAATGTTTCGCCACATGTCGATTTCATTTGTAAACAGATCGATCTAAGCTGTTACAGTCTTCAGATGCGGGAAGAAATCGCTGCCATGGCAAACGGAAATCCGCGCAACCGCCCGCTTTTGAAGGACCTGCGGTCATGACAAAAATCCTCGTTGACGATATCGAAGTCGATGTGCCGCCGCATTACACGTTGCTGCAGGTGGCGGAGGCGGCCGGGGCGGAAGTGCCGCGCTTTTGCTTCCATGAGCGGCTCTCCATTGCCGGTAATTGCCGCATGTGCCTCGTGGAAGTGAAGGGTGGCCCGCCCAAGCCGCAAGCCTCCTGCGCGATGAATGTGCGCGATGTTCGCGGCGGGCCGGATGGCTCGCTGCCACAGATTTTCACCAAATCCCCCATGGTGAAAAAAGCGCGCGAAGGCGTAATGGAATTCATGCTGATCAATCACCCGCTCGATTGCCCGATTTGCGATCAAGCTGGGGAATGCGATCTGCAAGATCAGGCGATGGCTTACGGGGTCGACGCCAGCCGTTACACAGAAAGTAAACGCGCTGTTGAAGACAAATATATCGGCCCGTTGGTGAAAACCGTGATGACACGGTGTATTCACTGCACGCGCTGTGTGCGTTTTACCACGGAAGTTGCAGGCATTACCGAACTCGGCCTTATCGGGCGCGGGGAAGACGCTGAAATAACCACCTATCTTGAGCGCGCAATGAGCAGTGAATTGCAAGGCAATGTCATTGATCTGTGCCCGGTTGGCGCGCTCACCTCCCGCCCCTATGCGTTCACGGCGCGGCCATGGGAGCTTGCCAAAACGGAAACCATCGATGTGATGGACGGGCTGGGGAGCGCGATCCGGGTGGATACGCGCGGGCGCGAAGTGATGCGCATCGTCCCGCGCCTCAACGAGGCGATCAACGAGGAATGGATTTCCGACAAAACCCGCTTTATCTGGGACGGGCTGAAAACGCAGCGGCTGGACCGGCCATATCTGCGGGAGGGCGGCAAGCTGCGCCCTGCCACATGGCCAGAGGCGTTTGCCGCTATCGCCGCCAAGGTCAAGGCGACAAAGCCTGCGCGTATCGGCGCTTTGGCCGGACAATTGGCGGGGGTTGAAGAACTTTTTGCGCTCAAAAACCTGATGGGCGCGCTGGGGAGCGCGAACCTCGATTGCCGCTATCCCGGCTCGCCGCTCAATCCGGCCAATGGACGCGACAGTTACCTGTTCAACACCACGATCGCGGGGATCGAGGAAGCCGATGCGATTATGTTGATCGGCACCCATCCGCGCCATGAAGCGCCGGTGCTCAATGCACGCATTCGCAAGCGGTATCTCAAGGGCGGCCTGCTGGTCGGCGTGATCGGGGAGCGGGTCGATCTCACCTATCCCTATAATCACCTTGGGGCCGGGCCGGAGGCGCTGGCCGCTTTTGTCGATCGTCCGCCGGCGGGGAAGAAGAACCCTGTCTTTATCATCGGGCAAGGCGCGCTCAACCGCCCGGACGGGGCGGCAATCTATTCGCTGGCTGTCAAAGCGGCGCTCAACCTCGGCGTGATAAAGGATGGCTGGAACGGTTTCAACGTGCTGCACCATGAGGCTGCCTTGGTCGGTGCGCTCGATCTGGGGTTTGTGCCCGGCGAAGGGGCGCTGGACACCGCAGGCATGCTCGCCCCCGGCGCGCTCGATGTGCTGTTCAATCTTGGGGCAGATGAGATCGAGGTGCCCGCCGGGGCCTTTATGGTTTATATCGGCACGCATGGGGATCGCGGCGCGCATCGGGCGGATGTGATCTTGCCCGGCGCGGCCTATACCGAAAAAAGCGCAACCTATGTCAATACGGAAGGGCGGGTGCAGATGACCAACCGGGCCGCCTTTGCGCCGGGGGATGCGCGGGAAGATTGGGCGATTCTGCGGGCGCTCTCGGAGGTTTTGGGGCATAGATTGCCGTTTGATTCGCTCACCGCCTTGCGCGCGCGGCTTTATGCGGCGCACCCGCATTTTGCCGCTCTGGATACGATCTGGCGCGAGGGTGCTGCGCCCGAGGGTTTGAAATCTCTGGCGCAAAAACTTGGCAATGCGGAGCGGAAGCTGGACAATGCCCCCTTCCGCAATGCGTTGAGCGGGTTTTACTTGAGCAACCCGGTCGCGCGCGCCTCGCGCGGTATGGCCGAATGCGCGGGCCTTGCCGCCAATATCGCCACCCAACACGCTGCGGAATAAGGAGCAATCGCGATGGCCAATCCTGTCCCTAGCCGTTCCGCCTCTCGTTTGGGCTGGGTGCCTTTGGTGTTTTTCGGCGCGGTTTTTGCCGCACTCGGCCTTGCTGCGTATTACGGCTTCGGGCTGGTGAAGTTTTTATGGCTCGAAACCGCCTGGTTCGTGCCCATGCTGATCGTGCTGCTCAAAAGCCTTGTTTTATTGGTCGCGCTGTTGGTGCTGATCGCGTTTTTTCTGCTGGCGGATCGCAAGATCTGGGCGGCGGTACAGATGCGGCGCGGCCCGAATGTCGTGGGCCCGTTCGGTTTGCTGCAAAGCTTCGCAGATTTGCTCAAATTTGTGCTCAAAGAGCCGGTTATCCCCTCTGGTGCGGATAAAGCCCTGTTTTTGCTCGCCCCGCTGATCACCTGCGTTCTGGCGCTTTCGGCCTGGGCGGTGGTGCCGGTCGCGCAGGGCTGGGCGATTGCCGATATTAACGTCGGCGTGCTCTATATTTTCGCGATTTCCTCGCTGGGGGTTTACGGCGTGTTGATCGGCGGTTGGGCGTCTAATTCCAAATATCCGTTTCTGGGGGCGCTGCGCTCTGCGGCACAAATGGTCTCCTATGAGGTATCAATCGGGTTTGTGATCGTCACAGTGCTGATGATTGTCGGTTCGCTCAACCTCACCGACATTGTGGAAGCGCAAAACGCCGGCGGGCTTGCGGCGTGGTTGGGCGTGGAATGGTTCACCATGCTCAATTGGTTCTTCTTGCCGCTTTTCCCGATGTTTGTGGTGTTTTTCATTTCCGCTTTGGCGGAAACCAACCGCCCGCCCTTCGATCTGCCGGAGGCAGAATCGGAGCTGGTTGCCGGGTTTATGAGCGAATATGGCTCGACGCCCTATCTGCTGTTCATGCTGGGCGAATATGTGGCGATCATGACCATGTGCGCCCTGACCACGATTTTATTTCTGGGAGGGTGGACGCCGCCGCTCAGCCTTGCGCCTTTCACGTATCTGCCGGGCGTGGTGTGGTTTGTCGGCAAGATGGCGTTTGTGTTTTTCATGTTTGCCATGGTGAAGGCCATGGTGCCGCGCTATCGCTATGACCAGTTGATGCGCCTTGGCTGGAAGGTCTTTCTGCCCATCAGCCTGTTCATGGTGGTGGCGGTTGCAGGTGTTTTACAAATAACGGGGTGGTATCGATGAGTATTGCACTGGCTCTCGCCTCTGTTACTGGCGCATTATTCGGGCTTTTGTTTGCCTATCTCCAGGTGTATCTGGTGCGTCGCTATGCGGTTGGCAAACCCGATCATATTGTCCAGCGGTGCTATGATACAATTGATCAGTTGAAACTGACCAGCTTTATCGGTTTACCGATTTTGTTTGCGATTGTCGGCTACATGACCGCCATCGCGTGGTTGCAATAAGGTGAGGGGAGGGCACGCAATGCTGGCACAAGCCGCCAAGGGGCTGCTGCTCAAGGAATTCGTCTCGGCGTTTTTCCTGACCATGCGCTATTTTTTCGCCCCGAAACCGACCATCAACTACCCGTTTGAAAAAGGGCGCCTGTCGCCGCGGTTTCGCGGGGAGCACGCCTTGCGCCGCTATCCCAATGGCGAGGAGCGCTGTATCGCGTGCAAATTATGCGAGGCGATCTGCCCGGCCCAAGCCATCACCATCGAGGCGGCGCCGCGCGGCAATGACGGCACGCGCCGCACCACGCGCTACGATATCGATATGACCAAATGCATCTATTGCGGCTTTTGCCAGGAGGCCTGCCCGGTCGATGCGATTGTGGAAGGGCCGAATTTTGAATTTGCAACCGAAACGCGCGAAGAGCTTTTTTATGACAAGGAGCGCCTTCTTGCCAATGGTGCGCGCTGGGAGCGCGAAATCGCGCGCAATCTGGCGCTTGACGCGCCGTATCGGTAAGGGGGCGCCATGTCTGTGATCACGCTGTTCTTTTATTTGTTTTCGATGCTGCTGGTCGGCTCGGCGCTGATGGTCATCACCGCGCGCAACCCGGTGCATGCGGTGCTGTTCCTTATTCTGGCCTTCGTCAATGCGGCGGGGTTGTTTTTGCTGCTGGAGGCTGAATTCCTCGCCATGCTGCTGGTGGTGGTTTATGTCGGCGCGGTTGCGGTGCTGTTCCTGTTTGTCGTCATGATGCTCGATGTTGATTTTGCCTCTTTGCGCCAAGGCTTTACCCAATATTTGCCGATAGGCGCGCTGATCAGTGGCATTTTTGCCGTTGAACTCGCCTTGGTGGTTGGCACCTGGCAATTTGCACCAGAGGCGCTCAAAATGGCCAAGGCTTCGGCTATTCCTTCGGTGGAAGCCACCAATGCCCGCGCGCTCGGGCGGGTGCTTTACACCGATTACGCGTATTTCTTTCAAGCCGCCGGGCTGATCTTGCTGGTCGCGATGATCGGGGCGATCGTGCTCACCTTGCGCGAGCGGCCGGGCGTGCGCCGCCAGAATGTCATGGCGCAAAACGCCCGCACCAAGGCACAGGCCATGCAGGTTGTCGCGGTGACGAGCGGGCAGGGGGTCAGCGTTGAGGGGGTCAAGCGCGCCGATGCCGCAGGCCAGCCCGTGCCTTCGACAAAAACGGGAGAGACGCCATGATGACGCTTGGCTTGTCGCATTATCTGGTCGTGGCGGCGTTTTTGTTCACGCTGGGCGCTTTGGGGATTTTTATCAACCGCAAGAATGTGATCGTCATTTTAATGTCGATCGAGCTGATCTTGCTGGGCGTGAACCTCAATCTGGTGGCGTTCTCGCATTATCTGGGGGATCTCACCGGGCAGATTTTCGCGTTGTTTGTGCTCACCGTCGCTGCGGCGGAAGCGGCGATCGGGCTGGCTATTCTGGTGGTTTATTTCCGTAATCGCGGCACGATTGCCGTGGAAGATATTCATGGGATGAAGGGCTAAGGACATGGCAACCGCAATCGTCTTTTTGCCGCTTCTGGGGTTTGTGCTCGCCTCTATCGCGACCTTGCTCGCCCATAAGCCTGCTGCCGCTGCCGATGTGCAAGCTTTTGGCAACGCTGACCATTCCGGCCATGGCGCACACGCTTCGCATGCGCCGGATGCCCATGCGCCAGATTCCCATGCCCATGATGATCATCACGCGCCAGAACCCTCGCCGCACGCGCCCGCGGTTTCGCGCTTTGCGGAGATTGTCACGACCGGCCTGCTGGCAATTGCGTGTTTGCTCTCGTGGCGGGTGTTTTTCACCCTGCCGCTCGATCCCCAGGCCCAGAGCGTGCTGGTGCCGGTCGCGGAATGGATCCATGTCGGCGCGCTCAAGATCGATTGGGCGTTGCGGATCGATTCGCTGACCGCCGTGATGCTGGTGGTTGTCACCAGCGTTTCGATGCTCGTGCACCTCTATTCGATCGGCTATATGCACGAAGATCCGGCCCGCCCGCGCTTTTTTGGTTATTTGTCGCTCTTCACCTTCGCCATGCTGATGCTGGTGACCAGCGATAATCTGGTCCAGATGTTTTTCGGCTGGGAGGGGGTGGGCCTTGCCTCGTATCTGCTGATCGGTTTCTGGTTCAAGAAGCCTTCGGCCAATGCCGCCGCGATGAAAGCGTTTATCGTCAATCGGGTTGGGGATTTTGGCTTTGCGCTTGGCATTTTTCTGCTGTTCTGGCTCACGGGATCTGTTGCCTTTGACCCGATTTTCGCGGCCCTAGGGGGCAAATCTGGCGCGCAGATCAACTTTCTTGGCTTTGCCCATGTGCCCGCGCTGGAGCTGGCGGCCTGCCTGCTTTTCATGGGGGCGATGGGCAAGAGCGCGCAGTTTTTTCTCCATACCTGGTTGCCGGATGCGATGGAGGGGCCAACCCCGGTTTCGGCGCTCATCCATGCTGCGACCATGGTGACGGCGGGCGTGTTCATGGTGGCACGGCTTTCTCCGCTGTTCGAGCTGGCGCCTTTTGCCAAAAGTGCGGTGCTGATTATTGGCGCAACAACCGCGTTTTTTGCCGCAACAATTGGCTTGGTGCAAAACGACATCAAGCGCGTGATTGCCTATTCCACCTGCTCTCAGCTCGGCTATATGTTCGTGGCGCTGGGGTCTGGCGTTTATGCCGCCGGGATCTACCATCTGTTCACGCATGCTTTTTTCAAGGCGCTGCTGTTTTTGGGGGCGGGCTCGGTTATCCACGCGATGCATCACGAGCAGGATATCCGCAAGATGGGCGGGCTTGGCAAAAAAATCCCGTTCACCGCCGCTATGATGCTGGTGGGGACCATCGCGCTGACCGGGTTTCCGTTCACGGCGGGGTTCTATTCCAAGGATGCGATTATTGAAGCGGCCTATGTCACGCATCAACCGGGGCATGTTTATGCCTTTTTATGCGTGGTGGCGGCGGCGTTCATGACCTCGTTTTATTCCTGGCGGCTCTATTTCCTGACCTTTATGGGCCAGACACGGGCGGATGCTGCGACCTTTGACCATGCCCATGAGAGCCCGCGGGTTATGTTGCTGCCCTTGGCGATGCTGGCGATCGGGGCGGTTTTAGCCGGGTTCCCGCTGGTCGAGTATTTTCTCGGCCATCATTATGACAGCTTCTGGAAAGGCGCGCTCAGCACGGCGGCCAGCAACCACACCTTGCATGATATGCACGATAAATCGGTTCTGCCGGCATGGGTACCGTGGACGCCGTTTGTCATGATGGTGCTGGGGTTTGTGCTGGCCTGGCTGTTTTATCTGCGCTGGCCGCATCTGCCGGTTGGGCTTGCCGCGCGGCATCCGGCGCTGTACCGCTTCTTGCTCAACAAATGGTATTTCGACGAGTTTTATGACCGCCTGTTTGTGCGCCCAGCCAAGCGCCTTGGCCATTTCCTTTGGAAACGCGGCGATGGCTGGCTGATCGATGGCTTTGGGCCAGATGGCGTCTCTGCGCTTAGCGTGCGTATTGCGCAAGGTTTATCGCGGATGCAGACCGGTTTTGTCTATCATTATGCTTTTGCAATGCTGCTTGGGGTTGCAGGCTTTGTTACCTGGTATCTGTTCTCTGGGGGGGCGCATTGATGTTTGGTCTGGGGATTCTTTCCGGCCTGCTCGTGGTCCCTTTGGTGGGGGCGGGGCTGGTTTTGCTGCTACCCGACAATGAAGCAGGCGCACGCAATGCGCGTTGGGCCGCGTTGTGGACCACGTTGGTAACCTTCGGGCTTTCGGTGGTGGCGTTTTTCCGCTTTGATGCCGCACAAAAGGGCTTCCAGCTCCTTGAACGCGTCGCCTGGCTCGATGATCGCATCCCCTACCAGGTGGGGGTGGATGGCATTTCGATGCCGTTTGTGCTGCTGACCACGTTTTTGATGCCGTTTTGCATTCTGGCGTCGTTTTATTCTATCCGCCTGCGGGCCAAGGAATATTACGCCTTGTTCCTGCTGCTTGAAACCTCGATGATCGGCGTGTTTACCTCGCTCGATCTGGTGCTGTTTTACGTCTTTTTCGAGATGGGGCTCATCCCGATGTTCCTGATCATCGGGATATGGGGCGGGGCGCGGCGGCTTTATGCCAGTTTCAAATTCTTCCTTTATACGCTGTTAGGCTCGGTCCTGATGCTGATCGCGATCATGGCGATGTATTGGGCTGCGGGCACCACCGATATTGTGAAATTGCTGGCGTTCAAATTTCCGGTTGGCTTGCAATTCTGGCTCTGGCTGGCGTTTTTTGCCTCCTTTGCGGTCAAGATGCCGATGTGGCCGGTCCATACCTGGCTGCCGGATGCGCATGTGGAAGCGCCAACCGCTGGTTCAGTCATTCTGGCCGGGGTGCTGCTCAAAATGGGTGGTTATGGCTTTTTGCGCTTTTCGCTGCCCATGTTCCCGGAGGCCAGCGTAACCTTTGCCCCCTTGGTGCTGGGCTTGTCGGTCATCGCCATCGTCTATACCTCGCTGGTCGCCTTGATGCAGGAAGACATCAAAAAGCTGATCGCCTATTCGTCTGTTGCCCATATGGGCTTTGTCACGATGGGGTTGTTTACCTTCAATCCGCAGGGCGTACAGGGCGCGGTTTACCAGATGGTCAGCCATGGCCTTATCTCTGGCGCGCTGTTTTTGTGTGTCGGGGTTGTTTATGACCGCATGCATACGCGCTCGATTGCCGCCTATGGCGGGTTGGTCAACCGCATGCCGCTTTATGCCGTGTTGTTTTTGCTGTTCACCATGGCCAATGTCGGCCTGCCGGGGACAAGCGGGTTTGTCGGCGAATTCCTGACCCTGCTTGGCGCGTGGCAGGCGAGCACCTGGGCCGTGTTTTTTGCCACGACCGGCGTTATTCTCTCCGCCGCTTATGCGCTTTGGCTGTTCGCACGCGTGGTGTATGGCGATCTTCATCACCACGCCTTGCGGACCATCCCGGATCTGGACCGGCGTGAACTCGTGCTGCTGGTGCCTTTGGCCGCGTTGGTGATTTATTTCGGTGTGCAACCCAACGCTATTCTCGCGCTCTCGCAAGCCTCCGTTGATGCGATGCTTGCAAGCGCCGGTTTTCGTCCTTGAAGGGGATAGACACTCATGACCCCCATGCTTTCCCCGTTAATGCCCTCGCTTGTGGCTGCCTTGCCGGAAATCGTGCTGGCTGTGACGGCTTTGGGCCTGTTGCTGGTCGGTGCCTTCCGGGGCAATACGGCGAAACCGGCGATTGATACCACCGCGCTGATCGCCTTGGCGGTTGCGGGCATTCTTCTGCTCAACGACAGTGCCGGGCGGCAGACGGCCTTCAATGGCGCCTTCGTGCTCGATGATTTTGCCCGTTTTGCCAAGGCTCTTGTGCTTATCGGGACCTTCGCGACGCTGGCGCTTTCATTCGGGTTCTTGCGTCGGGCACGCTTGGCGCATTACGAATATACCGTGCTGGTGCTGCTGGCCTGCATTGGCATGCTGATGATGGTTTCCGCCAATGAGCTGATCTCGCTCTATCTTGGCATTGAGCTGCAATCTCTGGCGCTTTATGTCATTGCCGCGTTTCACCGCGATGATGCCAAAAGCTCCGAAGCCGGGCTGAAATATTTCGTGCTCGGCGCGCTGTCCTCCGGGATGCTGCTGTATGGCGCGAGCCTGGTTTACGGGTTCACAGGCTCGGTCACCTATGCGGCGATCGCGCAGGCAATTTCTGGCGCGCATGGTGCGGGCGTGATGGTCGGCATGGTCTTTATCATCGCCGGGCTGGCTTTCAAAATGAGCGTTGTGCCCTTCCATATGTGGACACCGGACGTCTATGAAGGGGCGCCGACACCCGTAACTGCCTTTTTTGCCACCGCGCCCAAAATAGCGGCGGTAGCAATGACAGCGCGGTTATTGATGAGCGGCTTCCTGCCCGTTGTGAAGGATTGGCAGCCGATCCTGATCTTCGCGGCGATTACCTCGATGGCTTTGGGGGCGTTTGCGGCCATTGGCCAGACCAATCTCAAACGACTGATGGCTTATTCCTCCATCGCCAATATGGGGTACGCTTTGATGGGGCTGGCCACGGGCAGCGTGCGCGGGGTTGAAGGCGTCCTTGTTTTCCTTAGCCTTTATCTGTTCATGACCCTTGGCGTTTTTGCGGTACTGCTGGCGCTCGAAACCGCCGATGGCCGCGGCCAGAAACTGGGCGATCTGGCGGGGCTTTCGCGCACGCGCCCGGCTTTGGCGATGGCCATGGCCGCGATGATGTTCTCGCTGATCGGTATTCCACCTTTGGCGGGATTTTTTGGCAAATTTTACGTGTTTGCGGCGGCCGTTGAAGCCAAATTGTTCGTCGTTGCGGTGCTTGGCATTCTGACCTCGGTTGTCTCCGCCTTTTATTATCTGCGGGTGGTCAAGGTGATGTATTTTGACCCGCCGGAGGGGGAGGCTTTGGCCGCTTCCGAGGGCAGCACACATGCGCTTGTGTTGCTATCGACGCTGGAGGTGGTGTTTTTTGCCTTCTTTGCGCATTGGT
>CAZGKS010000042.1:0-11526 GCA_964526275.1 uncultured Methylobacterium sp.
CGCTCATCCATTGCCCGCCCTCGCGGTAGCCTGCGGAAACGCGCGGCTGGTCGGGGTTGTATTTGTAATAAAGGTCTGCGAATTCCTGCACTTCGCGCAGGAAATTCTGGACCGCCAGAATGTCTCTGGCCTGCTCCAGCTTTCCGTATAATGTGTGAATTGTAGCACGATCCAATCTCATGACAAGGTATCCTTACGCATAGAATTTGAACAAAAATCTCCGCACTCGCCTGAGCCAAGCGCGCGTCAGAACATGGGCAAACCAAAAATCGATCCGCGCCGCCGATAGCCCCCAAGGGCGTTAATCAAACCGCCGGACACGCGGGGCGGGAATTTCCGGGCGCAGGGCCAGATCGCTGATCGCCCAGACCAATGCATCCAGCCTGTCAGGGGAGCGCCCTGCGTTGTTACTCTGCGGCAACGCCGTAAAACTCCGGCATATCTTTTTAAAAGCTATTTTTTTAATAACCCGAAAAATTCTTCTAATATAAATTAGGCGCCAGACTCCAATTAAATAATTATTATTTTGTAATATTTATTATTTTTTACGTTCTTTTTGTAATTTTTTTATTGTTTCACTGAAATTATTACTTCCTGGCGCGGCTTGCGTCACGGCCGTTTGAAATAATTTTTGGATTTCTTCTTCCCGCTTAATTTCATCCGCGCTTTTTTCTGGCTCAATTGGAGGATCAATCTGCTCTTCTTGCATCTCTATTGATTCACACAGGAAATTCATGCTGAATTGACCAATACCCTCAATCCGTACCAAGATGATTTCATACTCGATCTTGCTGAGCAACCGCTCGATATGATATTTATTATGATCGCCGAGCGCGTTAAATAACTGTCGAAATAAAGGCGAATTTTGATTATTACTTGAAACGATCTGAGCGCTCGCGCTTTCAATATAAGCGAGCCCAGGGAATGAAAATCCAGAAAATACCTCAACATTTTTTAGTTTTAAATATGTTTTTCTATCAAAATATTCAAAATATAAAATAATATCATCTTCTTCTACTGTAAAACGATATAACCGCATATCGCCCAATTTTCCAATATCGCAAGGTTCACCATTGGATGGAATGTGCACGGGGTGGAACATGTTTTTATACTCCTCTGGTCGATAGGCTTTAAAACGGTATTGGTTTGCCTCGGCTGCGCCCGGTCCATAAATGATATTCTGAAGGGGCGTGGCTCCCTGGGAGATCGATATCAAAGTCTGCATTACCAAAACTATCAAAGCACCTCAAAGTACTTGTACTAACCTGTAGACATTCCTAAGCTGGACCATTGGTTGGGGTTGAGATACGCGTAACGGACGTCCCATCGGGGGCGGTTCCGCCGCCCTCCCCGCCGGTCCATTGCCCGCCCTCGCGGTAGCCAGCAGAAACGCGCGGTTGGTCGGGGTTGTATTTATAATAAAGGTCTGCGAATTCCTGCACTTCCCGCAAGAAATTCTGGGCCGCCAGAATGTCTCTGGCTTGCTCCAGCTTTCCGTATAATGTGTGAACTGTAGCACGATCCAATCGTGTGACAAGGTATCCTTACGAAGAGGCCTTGCGCGTTTTATCAACGCGCGGCATGGCGTGATGGTTAATGAGGATGGGGCTTGTGCGGGCTTTCAAAGCCCGAACGCGCTATCGCCTGAAATCCAGCCCGTGCGAGCGCCTGGCGCTATTCCTCTGCCGGAATGTCGTAAAGCGCCCACATGTCTTTGGGAACCTTCCTGTTTTCTACATAGGCTCTGCGCTCGGTCAGATCACTCGGGGTAAATTCAAAGCGGATCCGCACACCGTTTATTTCCGGCAAGATATTGCGTCTCATAATCCACGCTTTACACACAGAAACCACGAGTTCTTTGTCCGATACCCATGTTGGGTTTATGCATTTACTATCGCTGGTTTGCATGTATATGATATTATATTTATTATTTTTTTCTGGAAATACCAATTCCAGTTGGGTATAAATAGCTGATCCCCCCAAATAATTTCCATCATCAATAGCATTGATTCTTGCTATATAATTGCTGACGGGTGATAAAAATTCTTTTTCAATAGAAATATTGATGGGCACATGGACAAAATAAGAAAAAATTAAATGTAATAAAAAAAACAAACATTCAATAATCCATCAAGTGAAAAATCCAATCGCAACAAAGGTCCATGGGCCAAACCGACGCATTCTCCACTCCTGTGTTTATTTTTTTGCGTAATATTTTTTATACAAACCATAGCCGATACGGATGTGTTTGACATTTTTCTCAAGCAGATATGGGATCAGAAAATTGCCCATAGCGTTGCATATCCCATTCTTTGTCACGACGATACCGTGCAATAAAACGACAAATTCCACGCCACTTATACATCATTTTCCTTCGCTTTATATTTTCATTTCATTTCTCATTTCATTTAGAACTGCCTTGACGTTTTTTGCTTTTCCAAGGCCTATTTCCGCCCCGGCGCGCCGCCAAATACCTTATATTTCTGCTGATGAACACTGCTCGCTGAGCAAAAAATCAAAATATTTCATGATTTTTTGTTTTTGATCAAAATTTAAACTATTAAACGCAGAACAAGATAGCTTAAAAAACCAGCGTTCATCGTCTTTATCATGACATTCGTAGTGATCCATAATAAAACAACTACAAAATAATGTGAACGCTTCAGGTGGTTTCATGAATAATACATCCTTTAAAACACCTCATGGGTTTCTTGGGTAGGCAGAGATGACCCTGAAACCGTTTGGAGATGACAGATCGCACAGGAAGTTATTCTATGACCAAATGCCGCTGACAGGTATAATCTACATAACGACCATCGGGCAGATGCAAAGACCAATTGGCATCCAGTTCCCCAATCTCGCCCTGAGCGGGCCTGAGCCAAAGTGAGGTATTGCTACCAAAGGAGAAAAACACCGAACCGCCTTCGGAAACCTCCAATTTTTCAACGCGTAAGCCGTTGAACCCGCTTAAGATGGCGTTTATATGCTCTGCCCTGGCGTCTTCATCGGTGGCCGTGCCGCGCGCGGAAACTGCCCGCCACTCGGCATCCATCACCAGCAGGCTCCACTGCCCCTCTTGTGAGCTGCGCACGGGCAGGGTTTTGCGGCTGCCATCCTTCTGCGTGATCGTATAGCCCCCCAATTGGCGCTCTCTCCATACAGAGCCGAATTCAACAAAAAAACGCGAGCCAAAACAATGCCGTGCGCCCCAAACCGGTTGAGCTATGATCGGCAAGAATAATTTCTCTATCTCTTTTTTATTCATTGTTCACCCTTACTATTTACAAGATCTTGATTTTAATTCTCTAGCTATTTCTAATATTTCATGAAAACCTAAATTTTGACCACTTATTTCAAGATGCAATTCACTTCTTTGGTCTTTATTCAAACCTGCGATATTACAGGCATCCTGAAACTGTTTGTTCTGTCTCATGTGATCTTTTGGCATACCCTCATGCCCTGCCAACCAGACAGTAGGCGCTTGATCGGTGAATGCGTTGCCACCATCCCCGCTCGTCCATTGCCCCCCGTCAGGACTGCCCTCGGGTACACGCGGTTGGTCAGGGTCGTATTTGCGTTGAAACCGAACACGGGCTTGGAGTTCCGAGAATTCCTGCACTTCGCGCAGGAAATTCTGGACCGCCAGAATGTCTGGCCTGCTCCAGTTTTTCATATAGTTGGTGAATTGTAGCACGATCCAATCGTGTGACAAGGTATCCTTACGCATAGAATTTGAACAAAAATCTCCGCACTCGCCAAGCGCGCGTCAGAACATGGGCAAACCAAAAATCGATCCGCGCCGCCGATAGCCCCCAAGGGCGTTAATCAAACCGCCGGACACGCGGGGCGGGAATTTCCGGGCGCAGGGCCAGATCGCTGATCGCCCAGACCAATGCATCCAGCCGATCGGGAGAGCGGCCGCCTGCTAATCCATCTGCTCCGAAGGCGATCATCTCATCCTCCAACGTCGGCAAGGCGCCGATATGGTGGACCCGGCCTTGCGCATAAAGCGCTGCGACTGGTTCGGCGCGCAGCACCTTGCCGCGTTTGGCGCGAACCGCCTGCACGGGCACGCCGGGGTCGATTGTGCCCAGCACGGTTGAGACCATGTCGCCGCCCTGATTGACCTCGGCAATCAAGGCGTCGGCCATGTGGCGATGATACGCTGCCAGCGCCCGTGCTGCCCAGGCTTCCGGCTTGGCGCTTTCCAGCGAGGCGTCTTCCAGCACGTAAATCTGCCCGCTGGCATCGCAGCCTGCCACCACAATCCCGCAACGGCCACCGCGCTTGCCCCCGGCCGGAGGGTCGATGGCCACCACAATCCGCACACATTCCGGCGCCTCCATGCGGCGATGCTGCTCGATCTGCGCGCGCGCGAACAACGCGTCCGGGCGGTCTTCCACCCATTCCCCCGCAAGTTCCTGCCGGCCCAACGCCGTGCCTGCATAGCGCGCGACCACGCTTTGCAGAAAATGCGGCGACAGGTTATGCGCGTTCTGGCTCGTATGCGCCCGGCTGATGACCGTGCGCGGATCTGCCAGCAAGCGACGCAGCAAGGCGATCGGGCGCGGCGTGGTGGTGATCACCTGCCGGGGGCGCTCGCCCAGCCGTAGGGCAAACTGGAGCATATCAAAGGTGGCTTCCGGCTGGCGCCATTTGGCGAGTTCATCGCACCAGGCGGCATCAAATTGCGGGCCACGCAAGGATTCAGGGTCCTCCGCCGAAAACCCCTGCGCGATCGCCCCATTTGGCCATTCCAACCGGCGGCGCGAAGCATGCCAGATCGGGCGTTCCGCCTTGGGGTGCACGCGCAGCAAGCCGGATACGCCCTCCACCATCACTTCGCGCAGATCCTGCAAGGTTTCCGCGACCAGCGCGATGCGCCCGGCTGGCTTTGCGGCAAAAGGGGCGTGCCCCAACGCCACGCCGCGCACCCATTCGGCGCCGGTGCGGGTTTTGCCCGCACCGCGCCCCCCCATCACCAGCCAGCTGGTCCATTCCTGCCCGGTGGGGGGTATTTGATCCGCGCGGGCGAACAGGGCCCAATCATGGGCCAGCGAGGTTAGTGCCTCATGATCCAGGGTTGCGATCAGCGCCGGAATTTTCCTCATCTTGACGCAATTGCTCAAGCTTTTCCGTAAGTTCTCGACGGAAATCATCGAGGGAGCGGGGGGCGTCGGTATCGGGATGCTGGGGCTGTATGGGGGCAAGGGACTTCCTCCTGGCCTGATGGGCCGCGTTGGCTTCCTCATCCAGAGCAACCAGATCGCGCAGGGTGCGGGCTAAAACAGCAAGGGTTTTGGCTTCTCGTTCAGGCGCTGTGGGCTCATCCTCCAGTTTGGAAAGGCGTTTTTGTGCGGTTTCCACCTGCTGTGCGGCGGTGTGCCAAAGCTTGCCGATCACCGCATGGCGGGGGCTGTTTTGCGAGGCAGGCGCAGAGGCCGCACGCTTGCGCACGCGCTTCTTGCTCGGTGTTGCCTCGGCAGCGAGGGATTGGGCGGCATCTTCATCATCGTTCATGGAACCTCGCATTGCACCTTTAAAAACAACATCTTGATAAACAAAAGGGCCGATTGAACCATCGACCCTTTCCTCCAAAACCAGCGTGCTGCAAAATGGGTAATCCCCGCCCCGTCGGACGGTGAGTATAATCGGCATTCGAGGCTCCTGAAGGTGTAAACGGGCCAGCAATCCGCCGGAGGGTTCAAGCAAGACAGACCGGGATCAAACCAACCCTGCTTGCCCCAGCCCTTGGGCGGAAAGCTAAGGCGAAAGCGTCCTTGCGTTGGATGCCCTCTGTCCCCGAACAAGGTGCGGGCAGATGCAAAACGATCATCGCTTGAGGGAAGGCTCCTGTCACACTTCGGGAGCATGCAAAAACACTACCTCACCAGCGTACGCTTGTAAAGGAATATTTTCCTATTATGAAAGCAATTTAATCAAAAGCGCGGACAAACGCCCCTAACCCTTTGATTTCTTAGGTTTCGGCCATTCCCCTGGCCAGCGACGGATCCGCGCCAGCAGCGTCTGCTCATCCACTTCATGCTCGCGGGCAAAAACACGGTTCCGGATGCTGGCGCCAGAGGTTACCACGGTTTGCGGATCGCCAGAGACAAGCGGGTGCCAAGCGGGCAGGTCTTTGCCCTCCGCCAGCAGCCGATACGCACAACTGGGCGGCATCCAGCCAAAACTGCCCGCATTTTCCGGGGTCAGGCGCACGCAATCGGGCACGAGCGTATCGCGGTTTTTATAATCGCCGCAGCGGCACGTGGCGGCATCGAACAGCGCACAAGCGACATCCGTGAAGTGATACTGGCCGGTATCTTCTTCCTCAAGTTTGAGAAGGCAGCAGCGGCCGCAGCCATCGCACAGGCTTTCCCATTCCTGTTCGTTCAACGCCATCAAAGGTTTGGTGCGCCAAAAGGGATCCGGTGGGGGTGAGGTGCTCATCCCTTGCGGACCAAAGGTCGTGGCTTTTGCACCAGCGGCAGCGCAGGCGCAATGCCCTGCACGGGGCAATACAGGCCTGCGCGGCGTGCCGAAGCCGTGAAGCGGGCGATTTCGGCTTCAAACGCCAGCAAGGCCCGTTCTGCCGCAATCGCCTGCGGTTCCGGCCCTTCGATCAGCAAATGCTCCAGCGCGTAGCGATATTGGGCGGCGCGGTCGAAATATTCCCAATGCACCCGCGCGATCAAGGCGCCATTCTCACAGATACGGGCCTGCGCCTGGGCGCGTTGTTCTTCGGTTACATCGCTCACATGCCCAAACGCTTTGTGGCGGGCGGTATCGGCTTGCACAACCGCCTGCGCGGCCTGTTCAAACGGGGCGATCAGCTGATGGTCTTCGGCAATATCGTCGCGCACGCGGTGATAGCGCGAGACCAGCGAGCGGAACGCATGGGGGTTGAGCAACCGGCGCAAGCGCGGGGTGTTGTTCACCCAGCCATCGAGCGCGCTGCCCCCCATCAGCGTGCGATGATAGAGCGCGGTATCAACATTCCGGGCAGGCAGCACCCGGTCGGCGATCAGGTTATCGCGCGCAAAAAACGGCTCCGAGGTTTCATCCTCCGGCATCAGGAAATGCCAGGCGCGGGCGCGGAGTTCTTTTTCGGCTTCGGTATGGGCATAAAACGAGGCCGGTTGCCCCCGCATCCAAGCGGAGAGCGTGCCCGCCATGGGCAAAACCGTGTCGTTGTCAAAACCGGCACGGGGACGACCGAAATCGCCTGTGCGGGCGCATCCCGCCAGCGCCAAAACCAGTAAGAGGCCGATACGCTGCCCGATTTTACGCGGAACCCTGCTCCGCTGAATCATCAGGAGCCCTTTCGTTTTGAAAACCGACTACCCATAACGTTTACAAACTCTTGATATATTGCAACAAAAATCTTTTTACCTTAAAGGCATCGCCTCTTTTGGATATGCGCAAGCGCTTGCCTGGATATGCGCAGGCGCTTTGTCGGTCTGCCCCCCTCCAACGTTTTCCGTATATCGTTTTCACACCACGTCTTATACCAATGACCTTTGATATTACGCGGTCTGCAAAACGCTCACGAGGCTTTCTTGTTGGTGCTCCCGCGCGGGCGACCCCGTGGGCGGCGCAAATCGGCGGGTTCTTCGTGGCGCTCATAGCGCACGCCTGTGAACAACAAGATCTTCGCCTCACCCGTGTCGGGGGTGTGCGGTTCGTTGCGTCTTCGGGCCCCATCACGAGGCCTCAAGCGGATAACTACGCCCATGGCCGTTCTCCTGCGGCAAATGCCGTGTATTTAAAAAGAGTGCCTCCAAAAGCGTTAAGGCACTTCTAACCACGGCTCTTTTGCGCAAATAGGGTAAACAAGCCCTTAACTGGTTGATCGCTAACCCAGTTCCAAAAACGAACGCCCTTGCTTATCTTCGCTTTCCACAATCCAGCAATCGGCGTCAAACCGTTGTTCTTTCTCAAGATGCGTCTCGATTGCCGCCCGAATATCGGCGGAATTGCCTGCCAGCAGGCGCATAAAAATACGCTCATTGCGATTTTTTTCGTCGTAACTTGTTTGGGGCGCCGGTCCATACAGCGCCAGAGAGCCCGCCAAATCATCGATCACAACAAAAATCGTCCCGGCTTCCGCCGCGCCTCGTTTGCGCAAAACCGCAAAAGCGCCCTCCAGCGCCGCCCGCCGCAGATAGGCGGAAACAAAAAATTCACTGGTGAGACGCATGGCATTAACCCTTCTGTTCAAAATCGATCTTGCTTGTTCCAAAAAAACGATCTTGCTTGTTCGCAAATAGGTCTTACTTCTAAACAATCTGAGCTTGGAGGATAAATCCGGCTCGCAATTCTTGAAACTAGCGCTATTTTCAGCGAATCAAATTAATCCGTGAGGGGAAAACCATGGGGCGCCTTTCAACACATGTTCTGGATACCATGAATGGCTGTCCCGCAGCAGGGATGCGGATCGAATTTCTCGAAGCCGATGCCAAAGGCGGCTGGCAGCACTTGGGTACCTTTACCACCAATGGCGATGGCCGCACCGACCAACCCATGCTGGCCGGGGAAGCGTTTCGCACCGGGCGTTTCCAGTTGCGCTTTCACGTGGCCGAATATTTTCGGGCGCGCGGGGTCAGCCTGCCCGATCCCGCGTTTCTAGATATTGTCCCCCTCCATTTCGGGATTGCTGACCCGCAAGGGCATTATCACGTTCCTCTTTTATGCTCCCCCTTTGCTTATTCAACCTATCGCGGAAGCTGACCCATGATCGATAAACCCTATCCGCGCGACATGATCGGTTATGGCGAAAATGCCCCGCGTGCGCATTGGCCCAATGGCGCCCGTATCGCGGTGCAATTCGTGTTGAACTATGAAGAAGGCGGGGAAAACAACGTCCTGCATGGCGACCCCGCTTCAGAGGCTTTCCTGTCTGAGATTGTCGGCGCGCAGCCTTGGCCGGGCTTGCGCCACATGAATATGGAATCCGTTTACGAATACGGCGCCCGCGCCGGTTTCTGGCGGCTTCACCGGGCGTTTACCCAGCGCAACCTCCCCGTTACCGTGTTTGCGGTTGCTTCCGCCATGGTGCGCAATGCCGAGATCGTCAACGCCATGGAAGAAGCGGGGTGGGAGATCGCCTCGCATGGCTATAAATGGATCGATTACCGCGATGTACCCGAAGAGCGCGAGCGCAAGCATATCGCGCAATCGGTCGATATTCTGGCCGAACTGACCGGACATCGCCCCCTTGGGCTGTATCAGGGGCGGACCTCCATGCAAACGCTCCGCCTGACCCAGGAAGAGGGCGGCTTCCTTTATTCCGCCGATTCTTACGCCGATGACCTGCCCTATTGGGTGGAGGGCCCCAATGGGCGGGGGGGCACCGGCCCTTTCCTTATGGTGCCCTATACGCTCGACAGCAACGATATGCGCTTTGCCACGCCGCAAGGGTTCAATAGCGGGCAGGATTTCTTCCTGTATCTCAAGGATGCGTTTGATTGCCTGTATCGGGAAGGCGAGAGCGCGCCCAAAATGCTCTCGATCGGGCTCCATTGCCGCCTGATCGGGCGACCCGGACGGATGGAGGGCTTGCTCCGCTTTCTCGATTACGTGCAAAGCCACGACAAGGTGTGGGTCGCAACACGGCTGGATATTGCCAAAAACTGGTTGTTCCATTACCCGCCGCCGGGGGGCTGGAAGCCTTCCACCCTGTCGAGACCGCTGTTTGTCGCGCGGTTCGGCGGAATTTTCGAGCATTCCCCCTGGGTTGCCGAGCGGGCTTTTACCGCAGGGCTTGGGCCGGAAACCGATACCGCCGCAGGCTTGCATGCGGCCATGGTGGCGGCCATGCGCGCCGGATCGGAAATCGAACACCGCGCGCTCATTCTCGCCCACCCGGATCTGGCGGGCAAGCTGGCGTTGTCGGGCAAACTAACCGCCGAATCTACCGGCGAGCAGGCTTCCGCTGGGCTCGACCAGCTAACCCCCAACGAGCTCGCCACCTTCACCCGCCTCAACGATACGTATCGGGTCCGGTTTGGATTTCCCTATATTCTGGCGGTCAAGGGGCGCAGCAAGGCTGAAATCCTTGCTGATTTCACCCAGCGTCTTGAAAACGACGCGCCAACCGAATTTGCAACCGCCTTGGCGCAAATCGAGAAAATTGCGGCCTTGCGCTTGCAGGATCTGTTACCCGGTTAAAGGTTTTTCAACATGCAGGCGAGCGAAGAAACCTCCTTGGGCGTAAAGTCGGCACCTGCAACGCGTCGCATTGCGGCGCTGTTTGCGCAAAACCCTGATCGGTTTGCGCAATTCTCACGCGGTTTTGGCCCGTTTCTGCTCGATTTCTCCAAAACAACGCTGGAAACAGGCGATCTTGCCAGCCTGCTCCATCTCGCCCGGCAGCGCGATCTGGAAAAGCACCGCGCCGCCATGTTTGTGGGAGAGGCGATCAATCCAAGCGAGGGGCGCGCGGTCTTGCATACCGCCTTGCGCGATCTTGCAACCGCACCGCTCCTTGTGAACGGTGAGAATATCCGCCCGGAAATCCATGCTACCCGGCAAGTCTGCTTTGCTTTTGCCGAAGGCGTGCGGCAGGGATATATTACCGGCCATAGCGGCAACCCCTTCACCGATATCGTCAATATCGGCATTGGGGGGTCAGATCTTGGCCCGGCTATGGCTTGCGCCGCGCTTGCCCCCTGGCAGGATGGCCCGCGCGTGCATTTTGTCTCCAACCTGGATGCCGCGCATCTGGCCGATACACTTCACGCGCTCGATCCGGCGACAACCTTGTTTCTGATCGCCTCCAAGACCTTCACAACCCTTGAAACCATGACAAACGCCCATAGCGCGCGCGCATGGCTGAGCGACGCGCTGGGCGAGAGTGCGATTGGCGCGCATTTTGTCGCGCTTTCGACCGCCCAAGACAAAGCGCGCGCCTTTGGCATTACCGAAGGCCGTATTTTCGGCTTTCGTGAGTTTGTCGGGGGGCGCTATTCGGTATGGTCTTCCATCGGCCTCTCGCTCATGATCGCGATCGGTGCCGATGCTTTCCAGGAATTCCTTGCGGGCGCGCATGCGCTCGATCAACACTTTTGTGAAGCGCCGCTGCACGATAACCTGCCGGTGCTGCTCGCGCTTGTGGGCTATTGGCATCGGCGGGTGTGTGGCTATCCGGCGCGCGTGCTGGCGCCTTATGCCCAGCGTCTGCATCGTTTTCCCGCCTATGTGCAGCAACTCGATATGGAATCAAATGGTAAATCCGTCACGGCGCAGGGCAAGCCAATTACCGGCGTTACCGGCCCGCTCGTATTCGGAGAGCCAGGCACCAACGGCCAGCACGCTTATTTCCAGTGGTTGCATCAAGGCAGCGATATTACCCCGGTTGAATTCATTCTGGTCAAAACCGGGGAGGAGCCCGCCTTGGCGCATCACCAGCGGCTCTTGCTGGCCAATGGGCTCGCGCAGGCGCAGGCCTTGATGCAAGGGCGCAGTTTTGGTGAGGCGGGCGGCAATCCGCATCGCGTCTTTGCGGGCAACCGCCCTTCCCTCACC
>CAZGKS010000043.1:0-11459 GCA_964526275.1 uncultured Methylobacterium sp.
CGCGATCACACCACGGTGCTGCACGCCGTGCGCAAAATCGAAACCATGGTCGGCAGCGACACCGAACTTGCGGGCGAACTCGATCATTTGCGCCGGATGTTACAGGAATGAGCCCTGCGCGCGCCAATAAGGCCTGCGCGCGTCTGAAACCTTTGCCCGCCACGCGGCCCGCTTTTGCGTTGTTGTGCAAAGGGCAGTGGATTTCGCGCCCGCGCTCTTGCGCTTTGCCGCAGGCTCCGCCATCGTTAAGAAAGGGTTTACCGCTGGCAAGATCTGTTGCAGGCTTTGCGGGCAAACATTAAAGGCTATGCGGGCAGGCCGCGTTGAGGGTTGAGGCATGAAAGTTACGGTGGAACAGGCAGCGCTGCTCAAAGCGCTGGGGCATGTGCATCGCGTGGTCGAGCGGCGCAACACCATTCCTATCCTCGCCAATGTCCTGCTGCGGGCAACCGATGGTGCACTTTCGCTCAAAGCTACCGATCTCGATATTGACGTGGTGGAAACAATCCCCGCCGAGGTAGCGCGCGCGGGCACCACCACCATTCCCGCGCATGTTCTGCATGATATTGTGCGCAAATTATCCGATGGCGCGCAGGTTTCGCTCGATCAGGATGAACAATCCGGGCAGATCATCTTGAAATCCGGGCGCTCGCGGTTTTCGCTGCAAACCTTGCCGGAGACCGATTTTCCCGATCTTGCCGCCGGGGAGATGAGCCACCGTTTCAAGATAATCGCCTCAGACTTACGCACCTTGATCGAAAAGACCCAATTTGCGATCTCCACCGAGGAAACCCGCTATTATCTCAACGGGATTTATCTGCATTCCGTGGAAATCGACGGCGCGCCCAAATTGCGGGCTGTTGCGACCGACGGCCACCGCCTGGCGCTCATGGATGTTCTGGCCCCGGTTGGCGCAGAAGACCTACCCGGCGTGATCGTACCGCGCAAAACGGTGGTGGAACTGCAAAAATTGCTCAGCGAGAGCGATGCGGAGGTTGGCGTTGAGCTTTCCAGCGTCAAAATCCGGGTCAGTGCCGGATCGGTGGTGCTTACCTCGAAGCTGATCGATGGCACTTTTCCGGATTATGCCCGCGTTATTCCGCAACGGAACGACAAATTCATGGTGGTCGAGCGCGAAGATTTCGCGCGCGCGGTTGACCGCGTCTCTACCATTTCCTCCGAGCGCGGGCGCGCGGTCAAATTCGCCCTCGATGAAGGCAAGCTGACCTTGAGCGTCAACAACCCGGATGCCGGGCAAGCGACAGAAGAACTCGCCGTGGATTACGAGGCGGCCGCCATCGAGATTGGCTTTAACGCCAAATACCTGCTTGATATAATTGGTGAACTGGAGGGCGATACCGCCCTGGTGAAGTTGGCGGATGCGGGGTCTCCCACCGTTTTGCAAGACCGGGAGGGTGCCCCCAGCCTTTATGTGCTGATGCCGATGCGCGTGTGACCGCTGATGTGACCAGCCGCCCGGAGAATAGCCCCAAAGCCGCCGCTATGGGCGCCGAATCGGCAAGCGCTGCGGCACATATACCCAGCGCTGCGGCAAACGGAACAAGCGCTGCGGCGCATATAGCAAGCGGTTCTGAAAACGCGCAACGGCAGGTCCAGCCCCGCTTTACCCGGCTGCGCCTCGCCCATTTCCGCAATCATCCCCATGCCGATTGGCATTTTTCTGGCCGTTTGGTTGCTTTTTGCGGCGCCAATGGCGTGGGTAAAACCAATCTGCTCGAAGCCTTGTCGTTGTTCTCGCCGGGGCGTGGGTTGCGCCGGGCGCCCCTTGTCACGCTGGCGGCCAAACCGAGTATCGGCAGTCCCCCTCCCGCCGCAGGGCCTGCCCCCGCGCGGTTGACACCAACCGAGCCCCCAGACAGACAGGCAACGTTATCTGTTCTGGGCGATCTTGAAACCGCCACGGGGCCGCGTTTGCTGGCAACCGCCCTGCTGCCGGGGGAAGCGCAACGCCAATGCCGCATAGACCGCGCGGCGGTATCTTCTGCCAATGCCTTCATGGATCATGCACGGATATTATGGCTGACCCCGGATCAGGATGGCTTGTTTCGCGGTTCGGCGGGCGAGCGCCGCCGCTTTCTCGACCGGCTGGTTCTGGCGCTTGATAGCGCCCATGGCGGACGGGTGAGCGCGTTCGAGAACGCCCAGCGCCATCGCAACCGCCTGCTGGAGGATTACGGCACCGATCCACGCTGGCTTGATTCTATCGAAGCGCAGATCGTCGAATTGGGCGTGGCGGTTTCCGCCGCGCGCTGCGAGGCGGTGTTGCGCCTTGGGGCACTCAGTGGTGCTTCCGCGCCGTTTCCGCCTGCGATCCTTGCGCTGGAGGGGGCGCTTGAAGCCCGCCTCGCCCAAGACCCTGCGCCCAAGGTCGAGGATTGGTATCGCCAGACCCTGGCCGATAACCGCGCGCGGGACCGCGCCGCCGGGCGCGCCTTAAGCGGCCCGCAAAACGCCGATCTGGTGGTCATTCACGGCCCGAAAGGGGAAGCGGCCGGGTTATGCTCCACGGGCGAGCAAAAGGCCTTGCTGCTCGGGTTGATATTGGCGCAAGCGCAACTGATCCACCAAATGCGCGGCCAAATGCCGATCCTGCTGCTCGATGAGGTCGCCGCCCATCTCGATGAAACCCGCCGCGCCGGGTTGTTCGATCTGCTGGCGACCTTGGGCGGGCAGGTCTTCATGACCGGCACTGACGCCGTGCTGTTTGCGCATTTACCGGCAAGCGGGGAGATTATTCCCCTTGGCGCGGCCCTCGATCCGGAATAGAAACTTGCGCGGTATGGGGTGTTGCTACATTTTTGTGTGCGCTCATTCTTCTTTCCCGCTTCTCTTTCCCGAATTTTTGCCGCCTCAAGGCGCAGATGAACCAACACCACGGAGACCGCCATGAGCGTTGAAGGCTGGCTGGCGTTTATCGGCATTTATATGCTGGCGATCGTTTCGCCCGGCCCCGGCATGGTTTTGCTGATGGCGCGCGTGCTCGGGCATGGGCTCGACCGGATCGGCTGGTTGTTTGCCGGGTTTATCCTTGGCGATCTGATCTTGCTCACCTTGGCCGCGCTTGGCACCGCGACCTTGGTGCGCACGGTTTCGGGCGCGGTATTGGCCTTGCAGTTTTTTGCCGCCGGATACCTGCTCTATATGGCCTATAAGCTATGGACCAGCCCGGTCCTGCCCCCCGATCCGAAACATGTGCCAGAGCGTACAGCGCCTTTGGAGGTGTTTTTATCGAGCTTTCTGCTGACCTTGAGCAACCCGAAAGCGATTTTGTTTTTTGTCTCGATCATGCCGCTGGCGGTGGACCTCGCCAAACTCGATTTTGGGCTCTATCTCCAGCTTGTGGTCGTGATCGCGCTGGGCATGCCGATCGTTTTGATCGTGCTCTCCACGCTCATGGCCCGCGCGCGCGGTTTTTTCCGCTCCGTCCGCGCGTTGCGGATCCTCAATCGGGTGCTGGCTGCCCTGCTCACGCTGGCCGCGATTTTCGTGTTAACGCGTTAGCCAGCGCCAAGTATCATCCCTCACGCCCGTGGATGCGCCGCCTTATACGCCTGCATCAACCGGCTGGCATCAATATCGGTATAAATCTGGGTTGTAGAAAGCGAGGCGTGCCCCAACAATTCCTGGATCGTGCGTAAATCCCCCCCGCGGGCCAGAAGATGCGTGGCAAAGGAATGGCGAAGCGCGTGCGGGGTCGCGCTGTCGGGAAGCCCAAGCGCGCCGCGCAGGCTTTCCATGGCCAATTGGACGATCCGGGCGGAGAGCGCCCCCCCGCGCACCCCCAAAAACAACGGCCCCCGGTTGACCGCAGGCAGCGGGCATAGGCGCTGGTAGGTATTGACCGCTTCTGCCACCAGCGGCAGCACCGGCACCTGCCGCATCTTGCCGCCTTTTCCGGTGATCATAAGGCTCTGGCCTGCCGTAAGCGGGGCATCGCCCCAACGCAGGGCGAGCGCTTCCGAAATGCGCAAACCGCCGCCATACAGCAAGGCCAGCACCGCCGCATCGCGCGCAAGCACCCACGGCGCGCGGGCCTCCCCCGCACGGTTGTCCGGATTCGTTACCGCTTTGGCATCGCCCATGGTGAGCGGACGCGGCAGGCTCTTTTGCACACGCGGGCCCTTGACCGCCTTGAAGGCGGAGGCATGGCCATGGCCTTCGCTTTCCAGAAACCGGGCAAAGGAGCGCAAAGCCGCAAGCTGGCGCATCAAGGAGCGGCTTTGCACGTCCTTTTCGCGCCGATTCGCCAGAAAATCCCGCAAATGCGCGGGGGTGAGCGCCAAAAAATCCGCCGCCTTGCGCAAATGGGCAAAGGCAACCAGTTGCGCCACATCCCGGCGATAGGCTTCAATTGTCCGGGGGGAATAAAGCCGCTCGCGCGATAGCCTTGCCAGCCATTCGATCATTGCCTGTTCGATCGCCATGGTATCCTCTGTGTGTGGCCGCATGGATCTTGCGCTTGCAGATCTTGTGCTTGCACACCTTACTCTTGCATGCATCGCTTGCTATAGGTTTAACCATGGCTTCGCTTTCTTCCGCAATCCTCCCTGTGATACCGGCTGAACCTTTGCGGGTAATCGCCGAGGTAATCGTGCCGGTCGCGGTGGATCAGGCGTATTCCTATGCCGTTCCACCCGGATTAAACGTGCAAAAAGGCGATTACGTGCAAGTGCCGCTGGGCTTGCGCGAGGTTTGGGGCATCGTTGACACTTTGCGCGAGGATAGGGTGCGCGAGGATGAGGATAGGGTGCGGATCGATACGGGGCAGGCAGCGGCTCCGCCCCCAAAAGCCCCCCAAAAACCCGATGCGCTGCGCTGGCATCTTCTCAAGCCTATTCTGGCCAAAGCCGATCTTGCGCCCCTGCCGCCGCTTCTGCACGCGTTTTTGCATCGTTTGGCCGAATATACCCTCGCCCCGCTGGGGCTGGTGTTCAAGCTCGCCATGGCCGATCCGGAGGCAGATCTGGCTACCCCGCCTGTTCTGGCGTTTTACGCAACGGGCCAGCCCCTTGCCCGCCCGACCCCTACCCGCACCCGCTTGCTTGCGGCAGCGCAGGCCCAGCCGGGGCTGACCAAAAAAGCGCTCGCCGAACACGCTGGTTGCTCGACCGGCGTGATCGATGCCTTGCTCGATGAAGGCGCGTTGCAGGCAACCGCACTGCGGGCATCGGCCGTTGCTTTGCACGATCTGGCGCAAAGACCGCTCCCCTCTCTCTCCATGCTCCAGCAGCAGGCGGCGCAAACCTTGGTGCGCGCGGTGGAATGCCAAGCCTTTGCCCCGTTCCTGCTCGAAGGGGTTACCGGATCGGGCAAAACCGAAGTTTATTTCGAGGCTGTGGCGCAAGCCTTGGCGCAAGGCCAGCAAGCGCTGATCTTGCTGCCGGAAATCGCTCTGACCACGCAATTCATGACCCGGTTTGAAGCCCGCTTTGGCGCGCCCCCGGCTTTGTGGCATTCTGAAGTCTCGCCCAAAAAGCGTGAAATCCTCCACCGTGCCGTGCAGGGAGCAGCCTGCGCGGGGGGAAAAGAACGCGCGCAAGGGCAAAAACGCGCGCAAGGGGTGGCAGACGCAGCCAGCACAGATGGCGCGCAAGGGCGTGCAAAAACCGGCCTGC
Source organism: uncultured Methylobacterium sp. (assembly GCA_964526275.1). Lineage (GTDB taxonomy): Bacteria > Pseudomonadota > Alphaproteobacteria > Rhizobiales > Beijerinckiaceae > Rhabdaerophilum. Next base: position 5,637 of record CAZGKS010000043.1, read on the forward strand.
CCGCCACCTCCCCCGAAATCCCCCCCGAAATCCCCCCCACGGTTCCCGTGGTCGTGGGGGCGCGCTCAGCTTTGTTCCTGCCCTTTGAGCGCTTGGGGTTGATTGTGGTCGATGAAGAGCACGAACCCGCCTTCAAGCAGGAGGAAGGCGTGCGCTATAACGCGCGGGATATGGCGGTTTTGCGCGCCAAACTGGAGGGATGCCCGATCGTTTTGGCGTCTGCCACTCCCTCCATCGAAACAAGGGTCAATGCCGATCAGGGCCGTTATACGCGTTTGCAGCTGCCCGACCGTGCGGCAGGGCGCGCCATGCCAACGCTGCGGGCGATTGATCTGCGGCGCGATCCGCCCGATGCGGGCAATTTCCTCTCGCCCGTTCTGGTGCAAGCGGCGGCGCAAACGCTGGCCAAAGGCGAGCAAGTCTTATTTTTTCTCAACCGGCGCGGCTATGCCCCGCTCACCTTGTGCCGGGCCTGCGGGCATCGCTGGCAATGCCCCAATTGCGATGCGGCCTTGGTGGAGCACCGTTTTCGCCGCGCGCTGATCTGCCATCATTGCGGGCATACCGAACGCCGCCCAACCCATTGCAGCGCCTGCGGCACAGAGGGGCAAATCGCCGCCTGCGGGCCGGGGATCGAGCGGATTGCCGAAGAATTGCGCGCGCATTTCCCTAGTGAACCGCAAATCGTGCTCTCCTCTGATTTGCCGGGCGGCAATGCGCAGATCCGCACCAATCTGGAAGCGATCGAACGGGGGGATGCGCGGCTGATTATCGGCACGCAACTGATCGCCAAAGGGCATAATTTCCCCCTGCTGACCCTTGCGGCGATTGTCGATGCCGATATTGGCCTTGGCAATACCGATCCACGGGCGGCCGAGCGCAGCTTCCAACTGTTCTCGCAAGTGACCGGCAGAGCGGGCCGCGCCGAGCGCCCCGGTATCGGCTTGCTGCAAACCGTGCAGCCCGATCACGCGGTTATCCGTGCGCTGCTTTCCGGCGAGGCAGAGCGGTTTTATGCCACCGAGATCCGCGCGCGCGCGCTTGGCGGCATGCCGCCTTTCGGGCGCTTGGCAGCGCTGACCATCTCTGCGCGCGAGAAAGAGGCCGCCGAAGCCCATGCCCGCAAGCTCACGCAAGCGGGCCACCAGTTGCTGCGCACTGGCTGGGCGGCACAAAGCCCGGCAGGGCTTGCCGCTCAAGCGGTACAGGCTGTGCCAAGGGATAATATGCCAAGGGAGGATGTGCGCTTGCTGGGCCCCGCCGAGCCGCCCTTGGCGTTTTTGCGCGGCAAGCACCGGCTGCGGCTGATTGTCAAAACCAGCCGCGCGGTGCACATCCAGCCGTTTATCCGCGCGTTGATTGCCGCCGCGGGTCCTGCCCGCAACGGCGCCAGGCTGGATGTGGATATCGACCCGATGAGTTTTTATTGAAGGATAAGCTTTTATTGAAGGACGATTTTAATCGTAGAGTTGAGACACCCTGAGCCGGCGGGGCTGAAACCACATATTTTCATCACGGCTTCATCCGATGTCGCGCCAGCTTTTGGAATATAATAGTAGCGATTGACGTTCAGGATTGTCAGCTTTCCGTTTGAAGGGCTTTTTACAATTGTTCGAGAGGTTGTTTCACCCCCTCTCGTCATTCCAGCTGTTACTTGGCATCCTGCTTTTGGTGAGACAAGCTGAATTTCACCATCCCGACTTTGTGAAAATGACCCCAGTGAAATTTCACGCCACCGACATTGCTCCAAATCCTGCTGCGCGCTGGCAGGCAGGGCGCTGGCGGCCAGCAGGGTTGCCGCGATTAATACATCTTTAACGTGCAATGAGGGGGAGGTAAATCGACCCATGATTGTATTCTCCCAGTAAGATCCAAAGCGACAGGCAGAAATAAACGCCCTATCTTCGTAAATAAGCGCCTTACCGCCGTAGCTGTCAAGATTGCCGATGCGTGTTTGCAAAAAAACCTTGCCCTCGACGTGCCCTTTCCCCTGTCACCGCGCGCCCTTGCGCCCTTGCCAAAAACCGGCGGTTTGAGGCAAAGCCAGCGCCAGCACCTTGGTGAACAAGGTCGGCAGGGGTTCGGCGGCCAGAGCGTCAAGGGCCACCCAGCGCAGGCCTGCTGGCGGCAGCGGGTGCGCCACCTGTGCGCTCTGCACGCTCAAATGCAGCGTAAAATGCGTAAAAACATGCGTGATGCGCGTGTTGAGCGCCGTATATTCCGCCGTCAAAGGGGGGGCATCGGGCGGAAATTCCGCGTTTTCCCACCCGCTGCCGGGAAGCTCGGCCATGCCCGCCAGCAGCCCTTTGGCCGGGCGTTGCCCCAGCAGCACCGCGCCGGAAGCGTTGCAGATCACATAAACCCGGCCATAGCGCACCGGCTTTGGCGGCTTGGCGCGCTTATACGGAAAATGCTCGGCCATGCCGGTTTTATGCGCCAAACAGCCCGCTGCCAGCGGACATTGCGGGCATTTGGGTTGGTGCGGCGTGCAGATCAGCGCGCCAAGATCCATCATCGCCTGGGCAAAATCTCCGGGGCGCTGCGGGGGCACCAGCGGCTTCAGCGCGGCGACAATTTCCGCCCGCGCTTTGGGCAGGGGCGTGCGAATGCCAAAAACCCGCGTGGTGATCCGCTCGATATTGCCATCCACCACCACAGCGGGTTGGCCAAATGCAATCGCGGCGATGGCGGCGGCGGTATAGGCGCCAACCCCCGGCAGGGCGCGCAATTCCGCTTCCGTTGCCGGAAACACCCCGCCGCGCGCGGCCACAGCCTGCGCGCAGGCGATCAGGTTCCGCGCGCGCGCATAATAGCCAAGCCCGGCCCACGCGCCGAGCACGGCGGCTTCTGGCGCCTTTGCGAGCGCGATAACATCCGGCCATTGCGCCAGAAACCGCGCGTAATAGCGCTTGACCGTCTCCACCCCTGTTTGTTGCAGCATGATTTCCGACAGCCATACCCGGTAAGGATCGCTGGCTTGCCCCGGCAGCGCGCGCCATGGCAGGCTGCGCCCGGCCTGATCATACCAGGCAAGCAGGGCCTTTGGGGGCATAAAAGGGGGATTATGAGCGTACATGCACCCTTTATACCATTCCATTGACAGGTTGTTCAGCCTTTTAGGTTAGAGCAAAACGTGGCGCAATGCCACATAAAGACTGTTGTGCAAGGGGCATATGCCGCACGCGGTCACACCAAACCAGAAGCAGGCCGGTAACCCCGCCTGATCCGGACCATGGAGGTTGAGATGGGTTTCAGCATGTCCCGTATTGCCGCGCTGTTGACGCGCTTTCGCAAGGATATCCGCGGAGTAGCCGTGCTTTACGTCGTGGGGTTGGGCGTTGGGATAGCGTCGGCCGGTTTGGCAGGCGAATACGCGATCATGATCAACAAACGGGCCAAGCTGAAGGCTATCCTTGATTCCTCGGTTCAGGCAGCAGTTTCCGGCTCTGAAAGAGAAAAATCGGATCAATTGGTCACAAATGAAACAATCAATTATTTCAATTCGTTGATAGCACAAGACGCTTCTTTGAATGGCGCTGTACCAAGCATAACGGTAACCACCACGTCGGTCTCTGGCAAAAGACAAAGAACAGCGGTTGCAACCTGCACATATACTTACACGGTTGGCTTATCTAAATTAGCTAATTTTATTTCTGGAAATAGAACGGGAGGCAATATTACATCTAATCTATGCGGAACAGCCTCTAATTCAAAGAATGTTTTGTTGCTTTATTACACCGATGTTCGTATCATTATGGATAACTCTGTTTCCATGAGTGTCGGCGGCACCTCGATTGATCGATTTAACATCCGGAGCGCCACATTAGGTAAATATCCCACAAGTAATGCCTTCGGCGCAGGCGGGTGCCTTTATGTTTGCCATGATGATGTCAATGAATTTGATACAGGATCACTTGTTGATAATTTTACAAATAGCACCAGACTCCGTACCAATTCAAAATTATATTACGGAAAACAATTTCTGAAAGCCTTTATTGAAAGATTGCGTCTTGACAACAAAACAGAAACTGATGCGAAATTTAAATTTCATGTATATTCTTTTGGCAAAGAATTCAAATACATGTTTTCAAGATTTATTCAATACGTCGCCTTTGCAGATATGTCAGGGGACAATCCAAATGACCTTAAAAATGCTAATAACGTATATTCTCAATTTTCAGCAAACTCAGAAGAATTTAATGATAGATATAGTGTTTTATTCTTGGAAGGAATGGATATGAATACAACCCAAGCGATGACTGCGATTGATAATGTTACAATTATGAGATTCAGCAGTGAAATGAAAAACAGCCCTCTTGTATATTGGCCCGGATTTGATACATCCGCCAAGAACAAGAGAAATAATCCAGGCATGAATATTGATCATCGGAATGATCATGCTTTGGATGAAATGAGATCCATGACTAATCTGGATGGTGCTATGAGACGGATGGCAAAAATCGTTAGTGATAACATAGGTGATGGCAGCAGTACTACCAAAAGAAGGCAACTCGTTATTTTGGTGACAGATTCAATTCAAAACCAGATCTCTTTTCATCATGGATATAGTAATTATAGCACAGATAGTGGGTTTGCTTATTGCGGAGATGGAGTACCCGATAAAAGAAATATGCTTCATAAGCATTTCAACAATAGTACCGACTACAGAATGATCCAATGTTTTGAACCCTTTAGTCAAATGGCAGCGTGCAATGCTATGAATGGCAACGGTAGCGTCTCAAAAAACACGCGTCTTGCTATTGTTAATTTTGACTATTTTTCTGATGATGCCTATTTTTCAGATGATTACATTAGAGGTGGTAACAACCGGCTTTATAGAGATTTTTTCAAAGAGCGGGTTCCGGGGTCTATTTACGGCTACAGCGGCAGATATCGATGGCCGTTTAGGAATTGCGAGACCAACGAAAATGGGGTGGCCAATTTTGAAATCAGTTTTAACACCGAAGCGCAATCCCATAGACATCAATATGAAGACGTTGAAGGTGGAGGCACGCGCTTTGCAAAAGAATATTTAGATCTGCCATAAGCCTAGAGCAATTCCAGCGATCGTTGGAACCGGTTTCGCGTCCGGAATTGCGTTAAAATAAAGAGATAGAGCGTTTCAGGCGATTCAATCTTCGCTGGAAACGCTCTAGGCGGGCGACAACAAAGGCCTGCGCGTGTTTTGTACGCGTGCGAGCCTTATAATCGCGCCCGCAAAGGGTATCGCTCTGTTCAGGTAAAATTCTGCGCTGCCCGCGCGTTTTATACCAATGGCCTTGGATGCTGACGCATAAGGCTATTGAAGAAAACGAAAATATCTTATTTTTATCAAGGGATAAGATCGTTTCGTGATGAATACCAAAGAGTCCTTTTCAAGGACCTTTGATATTACCCAAGGCGGGCGGCGCACGCTGCTCCAAGCCCTGCGATCCATTCCAAACCCTGCTATGGCAAGCCCCACTCGCACTCCGCGGCATATGGGGCGCAGGGCGGCGGGTTTACCCTGCGCCAACACGGCAGCCAATATAGGGTTAGGGCTGTTTTTTCTTGCGGAAGGCTTCCAAGTCTAACACCTGCGCGGGGGCAGGGGAATCCGCCTGCGCGTGCAGGGGAGAAGCCGACGGGGCAGGGGCGGGATTAACGTTCCCCCCTTCGCCCTCGGTTTTGTCCTTATCGGCTTTTTTGGGGGCTTTTTTGCTGGCATCCGCCTTTTTGGTCAGCGCCGAAGCCCCGTTTTGGGCCGCCTCTGCCCATTTGCCCGCTTTGCCCGCGCGCTCGGTTTTGGTGCGGCCAGTGAACCGGGTCAACGTGGATGTTTCC
>CAZGKS010000044.1:0-11299 GCA_964526275.1 uncultured Methylobacterium sp.
GTTTTTGGGTTGCCGGTGATCTTGATCACAGGAACAATCGGGTTGCCAATCACATTGCCCTGCCCTGTGGGGAAGGTGTGAAGGACATAGCCGCCCGCGGCCATGAGCGTCACGCATTCAGCCGCCGCTGAAGAACTATCCATGAAGTAGAGGCCGGGGCCTTTCGCCGGCGCTTCGGCGGCATCGAGAATATCGATATATCGGCATTCGCGGCCGATCTTCTCCAAATTGCCGAGTGCTTTTTCCTCAATGGTGGTAAGGCCGCCGGCAATGTTGCCTTTGGTCGGTTGGCTATCCGAGAGATCGGAGGTTTTATGGGCCTCGATCACATCATCCTGATACGCTTTCCACATCTTGTACCAGCGCTCACCGATTTCAGGGGTCGCAGCACGCGCTTTGCACAGATGCTCCGCACCGGTAATCTCGGATGTTTCACCAAAGACCCCATAAATCCCCTTGGGGATCAGTTTGTCATACATGTTGCCGACGGTGGGGCAAGACGAGAGCCCCGTTGTCGTGTCGCTTTCGCCGCATTTTGTGGAAATCCAGAGATCGGAAATCGGGCATTTTTCGCGCACAAGTTCACTGGACCATTGCATGAATTCCTTGGCGACATAGGAAGCCTTGGCGATCACGGCGATATCGCCATGCCCTTCGATCCCAAACCCCACAACCGGCTTGCCAGTGGTGGCGATGCCATCGACCACAATTTTCGTCCAGGCATCCTCGATACCGATCACAACAACCGCCGCGACATTCGGGTTTGAGCCGATACCAATGATAGTGCGGAAAAACAGATCGAGATCCTTACCAAACTGTAGGCGGCCATAGGCATGCGGCAAGGCCAGCACGCCTTTGATATTGTTGGCCACGGCCTCGCAGGCCGCATTCGAGAGATCGTCGAGCGGCAACATAACCACGTGGTTACGCACGCCGACCCGGCCATTCTCTCGCCGCCAGCCCCAGAAGCTGTCCATCGCGGCAGCGCCCCGGCGCTTGGGCGCAATGGGCGCCTTGAAGCCCGGTGCTTCGATTTTACGGCCCTTGACCGCCTTTAGGGTGTTCTTGTTGAGCGAGAAATTCGCAACAATTGGTGCACTTGCCATGATAATTCTCCTCACCAGCGCTTCGTTTTTGCATTATGAACATGCACATGCTCGCCAACGGCAATATCTGCCTTCGCGATGCCAATATCCTGCCCGTATTTCCAGATTGTATCGCCTTTTTTGATCGGCTTGAGCGCGATCTTGTGGCCAATCGGGATATCCATTTTAGCGGTGATACGAAAATCTGAATTGTCGTGGGTGATCACTGCGAGCATATCGGTGCCCGCTTTCAATCCTTCGACCACAACCACGCCGACCGTGTCTTTTTGCTCATGAACGAGCAATTGGGGGATCGTCATTCTTTGTTTCTCCCTGTCCTTGTGTGGATGGAACCTTGTATTTCTGTGGATAGAATCACGCCCCTTTGGGGGGATGATGTTACGAAAAACCCCGTGCGGAGTTCTTTCGTGTCTTGCGGAAGCATTTGTGCGTTTGATGGATTCATCCAGAGCAAAAGACGCGTTCTTCCAAACCGAGATAAGAGCGGGATGTGTTTCCGTTAAAACACGTCATGCTCCAAGCGCTTGTTTAATCATTCTCTCTCCTTTCCAAGGCCTTTTCCAAGGTGCATCGCCAAGTCCCCATATCCGTAGCTGTCAGGGGCACAAAACAAGCTTTGCGGCCGCTGTTGCGCCAGCATCGATATCTTGAAAGGCGCGGGCGCCGTCCCTGAGCGGGCGCTCTTCAAACCATTGCAGGTCGCCAAGGCTCCCGCGCGCAAGGGCAGCAACGCTGTGCTCGAAATCTTGCGGTGTATAACAATAGGAGCCGCGAAACGTGATCTCCTGCAGCGTTACCTTGCGGATATCAAGACCTTCCAGCCCCGGCAGTAATCCCAGATGCACGATGACCCCGCCCGGCCGCACCATCCGGCTGGCCGCCGCGCGGGAGCCGGTAGCCCCCACGGCATCGATGACAAGATCGATGCTGTTTTCAGCAGGATCCGCTTCGCCGGGCGCATAGGTAGCAAAGCCCTCGGTACTGTGCAGCATTTTTCGCCGCAACGGATTGGTCTCGCCGATGCGAATATCCTGCGCGCCAAAGTGCCGCGCGACAAGGGCGCTGGTTAGACCAATCGCGCCGCCACCGATCACGACAACGCGGCAAGCTGCGAGCGGTGGATGCAGTTTCTCGCATCCCAGACGCACCGCATGCCAGGAGACCGCAATCGGCTCTGCGAGTGCGGCGTGCGAAAAGGGCAGATGGTCTGGAAGTGTAACAAGGTTGCGCGGGGGAATGCGTATGAATTGCGCAAAGGCGCCTTGCCGCGGCGGCATCGAGAGGATCTGGCGCGTGGGTGAGAGGTGCCAGCGCCCCTCCCTGGCGTAAGGGCAGGTGGGGTCAACCACCAGCGGGTTGATCGTCACCCGCTCGCCAGAACGTGCGCCACCTTCGATTGTCCCTGCCGCTTCATGCCCAAGGATCAGCGGCGCTGGGCGGCGGCTGTCATGGCCGTGATAGGCATGCATATCTGAGCCACAAATACCCACGGCATGCACCCGCACAATCAGATCATCGGCCTCGGGCGAGGGCTCTGGCTCGGCGCGGAACACGAGGCTGTTAGGACCGGTATAGACAAGTGCCTTCATCATGCTCTCTATTTTGCTGTAAAGCCGCCATCAACGGCGAGGGTTTGTCCGGTGATATAGGCGGAGGCATCGGAGGCCAGAAACACCGTTGCGCCCCACAGATCGGGGAGTGCGCCATTGCGTCCGATCGCCGTTTGCGCGGCATTATGCGCTACGCGCACCGGATCGTTGAAGACAGGCGCGGTCAAGGGCGTGGGGAAAAACCCTGGCGCGATCGCATTGCACGTCACGCCCTGGGATGACCACGCCTCGGCCATGGCACGCGTGAGTTGCACAATACCGCCTTTTCCGGCGCCATAGGGGGCGGAATTGGGAAAAGCCCGCGTACTCTGGAGCGAGGCAAGGTTGATCACCCTTCCAAAGCCCTGCTTTGCCATGCCAGGTGCGAGCGCCTGCACCAACAGGAACGGCGCCCTAAGATGCAGCGCCATATGCAGATCAAAAGCCTGCGCGGTTACCGATTGAAACGGCTGGCGCAGGTTAACCCCGGCGGCATTGACCAGAATATCCGGTTTAAGATCGTAGCGCTTCAAGCCTTGCGCGACAATCTCGGCGCATTCGGGCTGGGCCAGATCAACCACAAGGCCTTTTGCGCAAATGTCCGCGCGTGCAAGGTCTGCTATGGCCTCCGCTGTTTCGCTCTCTCGCCGGGCCGCCAAGACCAGCTCAGCTCCAGCCAGTCCCAAGGCACGCGCCATGGCGAGCCCAAGGCCGCTATTGCCCCCTGTGACAAGCGCGGTTTTGCCCGAAAGATCAAAAAGGGATTGCAGCCGGAACGACATCACGTTTTTACCGGCGCGCCAAGGTCAATCTGGTGGCCCGGTGCATATTTATGCAGGCGGACATCAGAGGTACGGGCATGCGCTTCCATACCTTCGAGCCGGGAAATTCGGGCTGAAATGGGGGCGATTTCTTTGCAAGCCTCCTGCGTCATCCGCTGCCATGTCACGGGTTTGAGGAATTTATGCACCGAAAGCCCGGCGGAATACCGCGCGGCGAATTTGGTGGGGAGAATGTGGTTGGGGCCAGATACCTTGTCCCCAAAGGCGACATTAGTCTCTTCGCCAAGGAAGAGCGAGCCATAATTAGTAAGGTTGGCGTGCCACCAATCGAGATCCCGGCAATGCACTTCAAGATGCTCGCAGGCATATTCATCGGAAATATGCACCATCTCCTCGCGGGTATCGCACAGGACAATCTCGCCGTAATCGCGCCAAGCCGCGCCCGCAGCGTCTCGGGCGGTTGGCGGCAGCTTTGCAATCAAGATGGGCATCCAATGGGCGACTTGATCAGCTATCGCGCGCGAATTGGTTATCAACCAAGCGGGACTTTCATGCCCATGCTCCGCCTGTCCAACAAGATCGGTCGCAACAATCAGCGGATCGGCGCTATCATCGGCGATAACAGCCACTTCCGAGGGGCCTGCAAACACATCAATTCCGACCTTGCCGAAAAGCATGCGCTTGGCTTCTGCAACGAATTTATTGCCAGGCCCAACCACAATATCGGCTTTTTTGCCTGTAAAGAGCCCATAGGTCATGGCCGCGATAGCCTGCACCCCGCCAAGGCACAAGATGATATCCGCCTCGGCGATCGCCATGGCATATAAAACATGCGGGTGAATGCCGGTGCCCTTATAGGGAGCAGAACAGGCGATCACGGTTTTAACGCCCGCAGCCTTGGCGGTTGCCACAGACATATAGGCTGAAGCAATATGCGCATAGCGCCCCGTGGGCACATAGCAGCCTGCGGTGTTTACCGGCAGCAGCTTTTGACCAAGCGTCAGGCCAGGGCGAAGTTCTAGCGTAAAATCTGTGACGGATTGGCGTTGCGCCTGTGCAAAACGGCGTACATTTTCTGCCGCCAGCGCGATATCTTCCCGCACGGAAACCGGGATAGAGCGCACAACCTTATCGATATGCTCGCGCTCCAGCACGATCGGGCCAGCCCATTTATCGAGGCTTAAAGCGTAATTCTTGACCACAGCCTCCCCCCCTGCCTCGATTTTTGCCAGCATATCGGCAACGACCTGCCGGGCTGCATCCGTTTCGGTCTCAGGGGTTTTCGTGGCTTTTTTCAAGAACGTGATGGTCATGGCCATTTCCTCGAACTGTCATCCAAAAGAAGCAGGGTCGGCCCTTGCGGGGAGGGCCGACCCACGCGGTCAGGGGTTATTTTTTGTCGAATTCAGTCGCAAAAGCCTTGAGTTTGGCGTCTGCGGCAACCTTTTTCATGAATTCATCGGTGATATAGCTCTTGGCTTCCGGGTTGGCGGGGATCGTGCCGACATCTGTGATGAATTTGCCGATTTCGGTAAACCAGCCATCGACCGTCGAATTGCCGCTGGCGCGTGCCATCAATTTGATCTGCTCGTTCAGACCAAAGGTCGGGCGCAGCGCAAATTCTTGATCGATCGCGCGCGGTGTGACTTCCAACCCACCCTGCTTGTAAAAATCAAGCGCGAGCGCGCGTGCTTCGGCCGGGTTGGCCTTGGCCCATGACCAGCCACGCAGGAACACGGCGAGGAACTTTGCCACATCGTCTGGCCGCTCTTTTGCAAAATCCGCCCGCACGATCAACGCTCCTGGAACGATGGCACCGGCATCCCCACCCGAGCACAGATATTTTGCACCGGCACGCTCTTCGAGCGTATAGGTATTGGGCGCCCAGACACCCGCAATATCGCCATTATTGGAGGTCAGCGCGGTGATGATCTGCGCCTGACCCAGATTGACAAACTGCATGTCATTTGCCGCAAGGCCCATTTTCACAAGGCATTTGCGCGCGGCATAATCTACGGTGGAATTGGTTGTCAGCAAAAGCCGCTGGCCCTTGAGCGATTGCGGATTGGCCTTTATCGCGTCGAATTTGTCGCCACGCACCATCATGGCATTGGTCTTGGATTCGTCATTGGTAATGCCGATAGTGAGGATATTGAAACGCACAGCGCCCAACACGGCTGGCACGGACCCTGTCCCGCCAACATCCCAGGATTTCGACGGTGCCGCCGCGATTTGCGGCGCGCCGGCCGGGAATGTAGTGAAATTTGGCGCCAGACCAACATCCTTCCACCAGCCCTTCACATTGGCATAATGGAAGGGCAAGGCCCAATAAAGCGAGGGCTGATAGCTCACCCCAATCGCGGTTTGCGCGAAGGCGCTCATTGGCGTTGCCATCGCGATAACGCCCGCGAGGGCCGAGGCGTGGAGGATGCGTTTAAGTCCTGTCTCACGTGTCATTTCCGTCTCCCTTGACTGGTTAGCGAACTGTTTGATGCCCGGATTTTGTTTCCGGTTGGTTTGATAAAGCTTCGAGAGCCTCATCAATGGACTCCCGCACGATTTCGGCGATGAGGTCACATTCGTCATCCGTGAGCGTCACGGGGGTACGTATATCGAGCAGGGTTGCGAGCACGGCATGTGTCGCCGCCAGATCCCCTTGCGGCCCGGCATAATGCCAATGGCGCGGCGCGCTGGTAAACCCGACCTGCTCGCCCGCTCCGAACCATTTGATCGGCACGCCGCGCTTTTTGGCAGCCGCCAGAACCCATTCAATCTCTTTTCCGGATAATCCGGGCAGAGAAAATTGCACCGATGTCGCAGAAAACTGCGCACGCGCATCGGGGTGTGGCAGGGCCACCCATTGCGAGCGGGCAAGCCCTGTGGTGATACGATGATGAATGCTGTTCCAGCGCGCAACGCGCCGAGGCAGCTCTGCTAATTGCGGGCGCAGCATTGCGGCAGCAAGAGCGGTCATCCGCATGGAGAAATTCGGAATATCCTGCGATACCGCGTGCAGCGCTTCTGGCCCCGGCGCGGAAAGGTGTTGCGCATGCAACATGTAGCTGCCCGAATGCAAAATGGCCCGCGCGGCAGGGGCGGGGGCATCGAGCACCAGAAACCCCCCTTCTCCCGCATTGAGGTGTTTGTAAGTCTGGGCGCTGAAGGCGGCGGCAAAACCGAAGGTGCCAATCATACGCCCGCCAAAAGACGCCAGGAGCGCATGGGCGCAATCCTCGATCAGCTTGACCCCCTCACCGGTGCAGATCCGTAAAACCTCTTCCATATCAGCGATATGGCCGCGCATATGTGAGAGCAGCAGCACTTTGGCACCGCTGGAGCGGATTTTTTTGCCAAGATCTTTCAGGTCGATGACATAATTGCTGTCTACCTCCACAAGAACAGGCCGCGCGTTGGCATGCACAATGGCGCCGGGCACGGGGGCAAGCGTGAAGCCATTGACAAGTACGCCATCGCCGGGCTGAACATCCGCGACCTTGAGAGCCAGAAAAAGGGCGCAACCGCCGGAATTGACCGCGATGCAGAATTTCCGGCCAACAAAGGCGGCGAATTCCTGTTCCAGTAGCGAAACATCCAGCTGGTCTGCCCCCATCTCGCCGTAGCGAAACAGGCGGCCCGACTGCATAAGCGCAACCGCGCGCGCTATGCCTGCGGCCGGAATAGGCTCAGGCTCGGTCAGATCGCGGGCCAGATGGCGGGCTTCAGACATCTTTGAACCCCTTTTCCTCGCGCAAAGATTTCCAGATCTGCGTGCGCAAATGGACAAAGGATGCAAGATCCATCACATCCTCGATTTTGGTGTGGCTGTCCCATTTCTCGCTTTCGCGCACGGATTTGACATCGATCACGTCCTTGATCCGCCCCGGACGCCGGGTCATGATCACAACGCGGTCCGCCAGATAGACCGCCTCTTCCACCGCATGGGTGATGAACAGCACGGTGCGCGGATTGCGGCGCGCCAGGCGTACCAGTTCTTCTTGCATCACAACGCGGGTTTGGGCATCCAGCGCGCCGAAGGGCTCGTCCATCAGCAGCACTTCCGGATCCAGCACATAAGCCCGTGCAATCGCGACGCGTTGCTGCATCCCGCCCGAGAGTTGATGCGGAAACGCATGCGCATGTGTTTCAAGATTCATCAAAGCGAGGGCCGAGGCTACCAAGCGGGCGCGTTCATCGGCGGGCAGGTTCTTGTTGCGCAGCCCGAACTCGATATTCCCGGTGACGGTCTTCCACGGAAACAGCGCAAATTGCTGAAACACCACGGCGCGATCTGGCCCCGGTTTGGTCACGGCCGTGCCGTTGACACGGACGATCCCCGAGCTTGGCGCATCAAACCCTGCAACCATACGCAGGCAGGTCGTCTTGCCGCAACCGGAGGGGCCAACGATCGCCACAAATTCCCGATCGGCGATGGTGAGGTTGATATCCTCCAACACCTTGACAGCCAAGCTGCCGGTGCCGAATTTTTTTTCAACCTTTTCGAATTGGATCGAGCCCATCTTTCGCTGTCCTTACGCTTCCAACCCACGCCGAAGGCGCAGCCACATTTCGCCTCGCCGCAGCAAAATATCGATTGTCATGCCCACCAGACCGATAGCGAGCATGCCGACCATGACCGTAGAGGTCGCAACATTGCCCTGCGCCTGCACCATCATGAACCCAACCCCCGCCGCCGCAACAATAAGCTCCGCCCCCACCAAGGATTGCCAGCCAAGGCCCGCCGAAACGCGCAAACCTGCAAGGATCGAGGGCACGGCTGCGGGCAGCAACACCTCCAGAATGACGCGTCTATTGGGCGTGCCAAGCATGCGCGCCGCCTCAATCAGCCGCGGTTCGACAAAGCGGGCGCCGCGATACGCATTGATCAGGCAAGGCGGAAAGGCCCCCGCGAAGATAATCATCACCGGGCCGCCAATGCCCGTGCCGAACCAGAGCGCGGCAAATGGAACCCAAGCAATAGGCGCGATAAAGCGCAGACCATCGAAGATGGGTGTCACGACATCGTCCAGCAGCCGAAACCACCCCATCATCAAGCCAAGGGGGATACCAACCAGCGCCGCAAGGGTAACGCCATACGCGTAGCGGACAAAGCTGGAGCCCAGGTGCTCGGGCAAGGTCGCCCCCGCAAAGGGCTGGCCCAGCAATTCAATGAAACGCACCAGCACCCGTTGCGGGCTTGGCAGAAACTGCGCATGAACAAGGCCAGACATCGACAAAAACGCCCAAAGCCCGATAAAGCTGGCAAGGCCAAGCAAGCCCCAGCCGAAAGTCTCACCAAAGGAAAGCGGCTGATCTTTCATCCTCAATCCCTCGCGGCCACATTCCAGGCCAGAGCCCGGTACTCGACAAGGCTGAGCAGATAGGTTGTCGCCCAGCCCAGAATGCCCACACTCACCATGCCAACCAGGATCATGCCCGGATAAATATCCTGCTGCGACATATTGAGGACGAAACCGATGCCCATCAACGCGCCAACAAGTTCTGCCGCCACAAGGGTCGTCCAGCTGGCCTGAAGCGAGAGCCTTAGGCCGGTGAAAATCATCGGAGACGCGGCAGGTGCAATCACCTCGCGTATAAGCCGCCAACGCGGTGTGCCGAGCATATGTGCAGCCTCAAGAACCGGGCGGTCAATGTTCCGCACGCCCGCAAAGGCATTGATGACAGAGGGCACGAAGGCCGAAAACCAGATCACCATGATTTTGGCACTATCCCCCAGGCCCAGCCAGAGAATGGCAAGCGGGATCCAGGCCAAAGGAGGAATAGGCCGGATAACCAGAAAAACCGGGTTGATAACGGCTTCAACCTTACGGTTCCACCCCATCCACAGGCCAAGCGGCACGCCCGTGCAGATGGCGAAAACAAACCCCATCACAACCAGTTTGAGGCTATGGATGGCATGCAGCAAGAGCACTGCGCCAGCATAGCCGCGTGTATGGATCTGCACCAGAGAAGCCCAGAATTCAGCGGGCGAGGGAAAACGGGCACCGCTGATCAGCCCGGTTGCCGTGGTAAAAAAATACCACAGAACGAGCACAATCAGAATGGTTGTCAGACCGATCATTCCCCGGCGGCCGATCATTTGGCACGCTCTCCCCCTATTTGCGCCTTATGAATGCGCTTTCATTTAGTTTTTCAAATAAAATGCACGGAGTCAATTGCGATGAATGCAGTTTTTTCTTGTTTTTTTCCTTGAAATAGAGAAATTTTATGAAAATAATTTCAGAGGCGCTCTTGGCGAGTAAAAAAATCAAATTGATCGATGTCGCGCGGGATGCAGGCGTGTCTCCGGCCACAGCCTCGCGCGCTATGTCCCAACCCGATCTGCTCAACGCGCAAACCCTTGAGCGCGTACGCGAGAGCGCGCGGCGGCTCGGCTATCTGCCAGATGGCATGGCGCGCGCGCTGGTTTCAGGCAAAACCATGACAATCGGGGCGATTGTGCCAACCTTGGATAGCACGATCTTTGCCCGTGTGTTGCAAGCGATGCAGCTGCAGCTGAGCCGGGACGGCTATCAATTGCTGGTTGCCTCCCATGAATTCAGCCCTCTTGCCGAAGCTGAAGCGATTCGAGTGTTTCTTTCGCGCGGCATTGACGGGTTGATGCTCGTTGGGGCCGAACGCTCCAATGTTGCCAGCCAGCTGCTGGCCTTTGCCAATACGCCTGTTGTATTGACATGGTGCGGGCGTGCCCCCTTCCATTCTGTCACGGTGGATAATGCCCGCGCGGGCGAAATTGCCGCAGAGCATCTGGTGCAGCTTGGCCATCGGCGCATCGGCATGATTGTCGGCCATCTTGAGTTCAATGACCGCCAAGCCGCGCGTTTGGCGGGGGCGCGCGCTGCCTTGAGGCGGCATGGCATCGAAATGCCAGATTTTCTGGTGTCACAGCAAAGTCTTAGTCTTTCTGGCGGGCGCGTGGGCTGTGCAAAGCTCCTGCAACTCGACCCGCCCCCCAGCGCCATCATTGGCGGTATTGATCTGCTGGCGATCGGGAGCCTGCACGAGATGCACTCGCGGGGCCTTTGTGTGCCGGATGATCTGTCGATTGTCGGTATCGATGATATTGATATGTCTGCGCATCTCACCCCAGCGCTGACGACGGTGCATATCCCCACAACGCGCATTGGTACGCAGGCTGCCCTCAGGCTGGTGGCTGTAATTTCGGGCGAGACGCCACCAGCGTCGCTTATTCTTCCCATTGAGCTTGTCGTTCGACATTCTGCTGCCTCTCCGAAGGGATGAGCGCGGGCAGCATATTCCGGCCTGATAAGGGGCGGGAAGATGTCCGCAGCAAGCCCATAGCTTGGGCAGAGAAGCAAAACATCCCACTCTAGGTGTCCTGTCTCAATAGGTTGTTCACGGGCTGGAAGTGTTGTCTGTTGGTTTTGCGAACATTCATAGCCAAGAAAATCCAGCCCGTGAACATCCACCAGAATGCCAGAACCAAACCGAAAAGGCGCGCCTTTATCGTCGAGCGCCACCAAGCAGGTGAGACCCCGCGCTCCATATCAAGCGCCGTAGGAGGCTCGCCTGCGACAATTCGCAAATGGGCGCCCGAATCAACCCCGGAAGGCAAATAAAACCCTTGATTTATAATTGAAATTCAGAACGACATCGACCCTTTCCGCAGGTAATGCGGGTTCCCAAATGGCTCAAGCGGTTTGCGCACGAGGGCATTGCTGGCCTGGAAGACCGCTCTTCCCGACTGCACCGGTTGGTCTTGCAGATCATATCAAAACGCATTGGCCTGGAATGGATTGTGTTGCGGTTCCGGGGTTGCTCGGCAAACGGGATGCCATTGTCG
>CAZGKS010000045.1:0-3069 GCA_964526275.1 uncultured Methylobacterium sp.
CCATATAATGGCAGCCGATCCCCGCATAGCCGCGCGCGCCATCGGGGAGTTTGGTGGAGGTGTTATGCGGGCACCCGGAGCAAAAATAGGGGGTGCGGGTGGCAATTTCCTTGCCCGAAGGCGTGGCATCGCGCGCAGCTTCTATCTGCGCCAGATTGGCGGCCAAGGCTTCATCGGGCACCCTAGCGAGAACCCGCCGCCCCAGCGCGATAGCGATGTCATTGGCATCCAGCGCGCCCTTGACCGGGAACAGCCACGCACCCGCCTCGTCTTTTTTGCCGATCACCATCGGCTGATGCGCGCTGCCATAAAGCTCTTCGCGAACCTGCACCTCGATCAGCGAGCGTTTTTCCTCGACCACCATGCACAGTTCAAGGCCTTGGACGAAGCTTTTGAGCAATTCCGGGTCAACCGGCCAAGGCGCGGCAAGCTTGAGCAATTTGATACCCAGGGCATTGGCGCGCGCCTCGGACAGGCCAAGGCGTTCGAGCGCCTCGCGCACATCAAGATACGATTTCCCCACCGTCAGAATGCCGATACGTGGGTGCGTGCCGCCATCCAGGATGGGTTTATCGAGTTTGTTGGCGCGCAGATAAGCCAGCACCGCGGCGCGTTTATGCTCGTGCAGGCGCGCTTCCTGCTCCAGAAAATTATCCCCCAGCCGAATATTGAGCCCGCCGGGCGGGAGAGTGAAATCGGCGGGGGAAGCAATTTGCACGCGGTCCAGGCGGCCATCCACCGAGGCGGTGGATTCCACATTGTCCTTCACCCCCTTGAGCGCAACCCACACCCCGGCATAGCGGGAAAGGGCGAAGGCATGCAGCCCGTAATCGAGAATTTCCTGCACACCCGCCGGGTTGAGGATCGGGATCATGGTGTCGACGAAATTGAACTCGGTCTGGTGGGCATTGGTGGAACTTTCGGCGGTGTGGTCATCGCCTGAAAGACACACCACGCCGCCATAGGGGGAGGTGCCTGCCATATTGGCATGGCGGAACACATCGCCGGTGCGGTCTACCCCCGGCCCCTTGCCATACCAGAGCGCGAACACCCCTTGATGCTTGCCCTCGCCGCGTAATTCCGCTTGCTGCGTGCCCCAGCACGCGGTTGCCGCCAGATCTTCATTGAGTCCCGGTTCAAAATGCACCCTTGCAGCTTGCAACGGCCCCTTGGCGCGCAGCAGGTTCTGATCGACCCCGCCAAGGGGCGAACCGCGATAGCCGGAGACAAACCCGGCTGTATCGAGCCCGGCGCGGCGATCGCGTTCGGCTTGCAGGAGCAGTAGCCTTACAATCGCCTGCGTGCCGGACAGCAAGACCCGCTCGGCCGATAAATCGTATTTATCGTCGAGAGTGACGGGTTTGAGCGACAGGGTTTGCTCTGTGTTAGCCGCCATGGTTTCCTCCCCCGATGGCCTATGGAATAGCGGTGGATGCGGTTTTGACCGTCTTTTCCACTCGATAGGCTACGTTTGTGGCGTGCGCTCCGGTTATGGAGTATACCACTTTCGACTATGAATATGACAGCAATATTGCCATATTTATAGCCCTGCACAAAATATATTTTCACGTCTCTGGGGCGTGCGGGCCCATTATAAACCGCTTTATGCACGCTTGCAAAACAGTGGGATGTATGGGGGGTTTGGCGCGCAAGGATTGGCTTTAAGGATTGGCTTTAAGGATTGGCTTTCAAAGTGGAGCTTTGGGGTGAATTTGGTAAATTTTGCCGGTTTTGCTTGCATTTTGCCCCTTGGAGGCGCAAGGCGGGATGCAAGGTGATCCGTGCCGTAAAAAGCTCCAAATTTACGGCCAATGCGCCTCCTGCTACCCGTGAACGACCAACTCCGAGGCGCTGGCACGATGATGCGTTTTTTCTGTCCCGAACCGTTTTGGCTGCGTCTTCCGCGTTTTGGGGGCTTGGGAGCCGCCGAAAAGCGCGTATTTGCAAGCGTGCTGACGCTGGCGCTGGCCTTGCCTGTCTGCGCCAAGGCGGACCCGATGGTGCCAACCTTGATTGTCGATGCAAACAGCGGCGAAGTGTTGCATGCGGAAAGCGCGACACGGCCGTGGTTTCCCGCTTCCACGACCAAATTGATGACCGCCTATGTGGCGTTGCGCATGGCTAAAAATGGCGAGGTATCGCTGGATACCCCGCTGGTTACCTCGCCTTTTGCTGCCCGCCAGCCGCCCAGCAAGATCGGGCTCAAACCCGGCCAGGAGATCACGCTCGATAACGCCTTGCATATTCTGATGGTCAAATCCGCCAATGATGTTTCCACCGTTGTGGCGGAGGCTTTGGGCGGTTCGGTGGCGGGTTTTGCCCAGCGCATGAACCAGGAAGCCCGGCGGCTTGGCATGCGCGAGAGCCATTTTGTCAACCCGCATGGCCTGCATCACGAGGCGCATGTCTCTTCGGCGCGGGATATGGCGGTTTTGGCGCGCGCCTTGCTGCGCGAATTTCCCGAGCACCAGGATTTGTGGGCTATCCCTGCCGTGCAACTCGGCAAGCGCCGGTTTGACAATACCAATGGCCTGATCGGGCGCTATGATGGCGCGATGGGGATGAAAACCGGCTTTGTGTGCGCCTCGGGCTTCAATCTTGTTTCCGCAGCGCATCGCAATGGCCGCCTTCTGATCGCGGTGGTGTTCGGGGCGGGCTCGGCGGCGGATCGCACGCTCAAAGCGGCGCAATTGCTCGATCAAGGGTTTTCTGGTGGTGGTTTCTCGCTGTTTGGCGGTTCGCAGGGCGGGCGACGGCTTGAGACGCTCACGGCCAGTGTTGAATCGCAGGCACCCAATCGCCGCGCCGACATTTGTGGCAAGCGCGGCATGATCGCCTCCGATGAGGATACGCCCAGCGCGTTCAATGCGGTAACCCTGCGCAATGATCCACCAGATATGCGCATGGGCTATATGGCTGCCCCACAAGGCGGCGTGCCCAGCAGTGTCGGCGAACGCCAGGGGGAGCGCGTTGCGCTTGCACCGCGGCTGGTGGTTGCCGCCTTGCCGGTTTTTCTGGGACGCCGGGCAGGCAGCGACGAGCAACCCCGTTACCCGATCGGCATGGGCA
>CAZGKS010000045.1:3079-11205 GCA_964526275.1 uncultured Methylobacterium sp.
GTGCTGGGCAAAACAAGGGAGCAGATCCCGGCAAAGAGAGCCGTAAAGCCCATATAGCGGATAAGGCTGCCGTGAAAACGAAAACCAGAACGGAGGCAAAATCGGCAAATTCCAGCGCGCCACCGCCCGATAAAACCGCCCCGCCCAAAAACAAAGCGGCGATAGGCGCCAGCGGGACCCCGCCAGCGGATATACCGCCCCTTGCGCCTGCCCGCCCGGCTGCGGCGGCCTCATTAGTGGAGCGTGCCAAGGCGCGCGCCCAGACCACCCCGCCCGCACCGCCCGCGCCGCCAACACCCAGTGCGGCTTCTGTGCCTGCCCCGCCGCTGCCGTTGCGACCAAAGCCCCCGGTTGCGCAGGATTAACCCCATGGCTGTGGTTGAGCCTTTACCCGCCCCCTTGCTGCTCACCATGGGGGATGGCGCCGGGATCGGGCCGGAGATCCTTGTCAAAGTCTTTGCGCAACACCAGCCCACAGATGTGATCGTGATCGGCGATCCGGCCCGCCTGGCGCAGGCGGTTCGTCAGCATGGGGACGCCCTTGCGCTGTGGGTATGGGGTGACCCTCCTGTTTGGAAAGAGGCCGCGTCTTTTTGTGCGCAACCTCCTCTTGCTGAACCGTTTTTGCCCCTGAAAGCCCCCATGGCGCAAGCTCTCGATGCGGCGGCTTTGGGGCATTTTCTGGCACAAGGGCGCAAGCAGGCACAGGCATACGGGCATGCGGTGTTTATGCCGGTTCTGCCGGTGGGGCTTCTGCCGCCAGATCTGCCCTATGGCCGCGTGGATGCGCGCGCCGGGCAGGCGGCGTATGCGGCGATTGTGTGTGCGATCCGCTTATGCCAGAGCGGGGCGGCAAGCGGCATGGTGACCGCACCGATCCATAAGGAAGCGCTGGCGGCTGCGGGGGTGCCGTTTCCGGGCCATACCGAAATTCTAGCCCATGAAACCGGCACGCGCGATTTTGCCATGGTGCTTGCCGATGAAGCCTTGCGGGTGCTGCTGGTCTCTATTCACGTATCGCTCCGCGAGGCGCTGGCGCAGGTCACGCAAGATACCCTGATGGCCCGGTTTGCGCTGGCTGTAACGGCATGTGAGGCCCTTGGCATTTCTCGCCCGCGCATTGCCGTTGCCGGGCTCAACCCGCATGCGGGCGAAGGTTGTTTGGGCGCGAGGAGATTGAGATCATCGCCCCGGCAATTGCGCGCGCGCAAGCGATAGGCATGCCGATCAGCGGGCCTTATCCGCCCGATACCGTGTTCATGCGGGCAAAACGGGGGGAGTTTGATCTGGTGGTAGCGCAATACCACGATCAGGGGCTTATCCCGATCAAGCTCAATGGCCTGGAAAAAGGGGTGAATATCACCGTGGGGCTGCCCATTATCCGCACGAGCGTGGACCATGGCACAGCGTTCGACATTGCGGGCAAGAACCTGGCAGATGCTTCCAGCTTGTGGGAAGCTGTCAAGGTCGCACGGCAAATGGCTCGCTTGAAAGAACACTCCGCACGCGCGCTTGGAGCGTGATGTGTTTTAACGCAAACATATCAAGCTCTTATATCTTTTATATCTTTATGGAAGAACGCGTCTTTTGCTCCAGATGAGTCCATCAAAAGCAAAAACGCTATAGAGCATGACGTGTTTTAACAGAAACAAATCAGGTTCTTATGCCAAGGGTCTTATGCGTCAGCATCAAAGACCCTTGATTTTATTGACGATATTGCTGGATGCGTGTTGTGCGCAGGCCTGCAAGCCCGTGCTCATCAATGGATTGCTGCCAAGACAGAAACTCCTCGACGGTGAGCGTGTATCGTGCACACGCCTCCTCCAGCGAGAGCAGCCCACCGCGCACGGCGGCAACCACCTCCGCTTTGCGGCGGATCACCCAGCGGCGTGTTTCAGCGGGCGGAAGATCAGCGATGGTCAGCGGGCTGCCATCTGGACCGATCACGTACTTTACACGCGGACGAAGTTGTTCACTCATGGGATACGCTCACTCATACGCAATAATCACGCTGGTTACCCTAGCGACCGCCTCTTAAAAAACGCCTAAATTTGCCACAATTGTTGCGCCCTGTCTGGTTATAGTGAACAGCGGGTTAAAATGTGTGGCAACATTATGGCTAAAAGTCTCATTATGCGCGCCACACATGCGCGTTATTTCTGAATAGAGAGGACATCGCTCATGGGGACACGCAGGGAGCCGATTTGTAAAACCGGTTCTGTGCCCGAGACATCGATCATGTCCACGATCCCACTCGCCTGGGTTTTGACACTCAGCGTCTGCCCGTTGGCATCCTTGGCGGCAAGGGTGATCGTATAGGCCCCATCGGGCGCGGGTTGGCCATTTTGCATCTTCCCATCCCATTTGAAGCTCTGGTCTCCACCTGTCAGGGTCAGGGTCTGGGAGGCAACTTCGGTCCCGGCAGCGTTTTTGATCACCACATTGGCCGTGCCGCTCCGCGGGGCATTCAATTGCCAAAGCGCTTGCTTGTTGGCAAGCATGGCGCGGTTGCCGCTCACATTCACACGCGCGCCTACCAGACCTTGCGCATTGGCAACGGTTTGTGCTTTGGCGGAACTCACCAAGGTGGCAAGCGTGTCATTGGTTTTGAGCTGTTGCTCCACCCCGGCAAATTGCACCAGTTGCTGCGTGAACTGGTTGGTATCCAGCGGATCAAGCGGGCTCTGATTTTTGAGCTGCGTTGTCAGGATTTGTAAAAACTGATCAAAATTATTGGCAATCCCGGCACGCGACGAACTGCTTGCGGTGCTCGTTGCGGCAAGGGTGGAAGGGGTACTTGAAAGGGTGCTGACGGGCATGGAACGGCTCCATTAAAGGCTAAGATTAACGCGCGATTGCGAAAAACGCGCCGGAGAGGCAACAGGTATGGCGGGCAGATGTTCACCAGAGGCGTATTCTGCCACTTCGAGACGCGTTTTATGCGCCCCGTGCGGGTGATCCTGCCCGCCGGAATCGCGCGAGGCATGGCCAAAAGAGGGGTGGCCCGAGGAATCCCCGCGCAGCGAGAACGAGAGCGAATCGGGCGAAGCTTTTAGCCCGGCTTGCTCGAAAGCCTGCTGCAAACTATGCTGATCCTTGGTGAGCAAAGCCAGGGTTTCCGGGCGATCCACCCGCAAGCGCGCTTGCACTTCGCCTTGATCATTGATCTGGAGCGTTACATCAATCCGCCCCAACTCGATTGGATCAAGCCGGACCTGAAACTCCCGCGCCCCGCGCAGGGCCTGCATGCCAATCTCGATCGGCAGAATGGCCAGCGGGGTCGGACGGCGGGTTTCATGCGTGGCTTTGGGATCAGAGGCTGTCAAAAACGCCAAGGCGGTTGCTTGCACAGCGGTTTCTTGCACAGCGGTTTCTTGCAAAGTGGTTGCTTGCAAAGTGGTTTCTTGCAAGCTCATTGACCCTGCTTGTGCGGGCGGCATCGCGGCATGGGCGGCGTTTGACTTTTGGGCAGCGACAGCTTCTGGCACAACAAAGCCCGCTTTATGCGAAGCAGGCGCTGTCTCCGATACGTGTGCGCCAGAGAGCGGCTCGTTTGCTTTTTCGGATCCAAATTGCGGTTCAGCCGTGGCTGCGGGTTGGATCACGGCGGTTTGGCTCTCCGCTGCGGCCTTCTGGAGAGAGCCTTGTGCCGGGGCGGTAGCGTTGTGTAGAGCGCGCATGGGTGCATGCGTGGGGTGCTGCGCAGCAAAAGCTTCCAGAGGGGGCAAGGCGTTTGTTTCGCCTCCCTTGGTGGGGACAGGCGCCATGCTGGCATCAAAATCTGAGGGGCGCGCGGCGATTTCTGGCGGGCTTGCCGCAAACTGCTTGCCTGGGGGAACAGAGGAAACGCCGGGGTTAGCATCGGATCCAGCGCTAAATTCGGGCCCCGAAACAAGGCGTGGCTCCGAGCGCCCATTTGGGACCGCGACATCGCTCGCCTCAAAGCCAATCTCTGCGGCAAAGCCCGTTCCTTGCGCCAGATACCGTGTTTGCAAGGTTACGCCAGAGGCGGGTTCCGCAATCGGTGTTGCCAGACTTTGGACGCCAACAACCTCCAACTGCCCCGCAAAATAGGTGGGCGGTGCGTCAACGGGGGCCAGAACGGGCATCCAAACGGCAAGCGGATCGGCGGGGATTGACGAAAAATCCGGCGGGGACGGGTCCGTTTTCTCGGGCTGAGAATCGGCAGCCGTAATTTCAGAGACGGGTATGGTTTCGGATATACACGGGGTTGCTAGCGAACCCATCCGCGCCCCTTCCGCAAGGTCCTGCGCAAGAGGCCCCAAGTTTATCGCAAGCGGGCTGGATGCGCCCCGCCCTTCCAGAAAATCCGCAAGGTTTGGTGGCGTGCTTGTGGTATCGAGCGGCAAGATTTTCCCATCGCTCGCAAGGGAGGCAGCGCAGGCAGAGTCTTGCTTTTGCGTGGCCGGCGCTCCGTTATCTGAAGAAGCGGAAAATGCCGATAGCACGCATTCCGCGGTTGCCAGAAGCGGCGCAGCCGGAATTGAAGGCAGCGCTGCGGGCATTGTCGAAGGCGCAGTGGACATGCCTGATGGCGTTGCAGATATAGCCGCTCCTTCCGGCATATCCATGAAGGCGGCGAACCCGCCAGAGCCTTCACCGGCATCGCCCCCCGCAGATAGGCCGGTGGCAGGGGCATTTTTAACCGCGCCCGCAGCACTCTTGCCGCCAGCAGCGGTATTTTGGGAAAGGATAAAACCAGCGGAAACCATATGCAGCCCTTGCAACAGCGAATGCGCTGGGAGAGATGCAAGGAACGAGCCAATTTTAATGCATTGAAATTAAAACATATTTTGTTTTTATCTATAAAAAACGCGGCAGCTTTGCCCCCTAAAGCCTGTCGGGGCGGCAAATTCTGCCGCGCCCTCAAGCGTTTTCACCGCCGCCAGAGCGTTTTTGCTTTTGATAAAATCACCAAAAGCAAAAGATGCGTTTTACAACCGCATCAGCCCTTGTTCTGAGCCTTGAGGGCGGTAGCGATTTCCGCCAGTACCGCCGGGTCATCGATGGTGGCAGGCATGGTCCAGCTATCGCCATCAGCGATTTTCTTCATGGTGCCGCGCAGGATCTTGCCGGAGCGGGTTTTTGGCAAGCGGTTGACCACAATCGCGGTTTTGAAGGCCGCGACCGGGCCGATCTGGTCGCGCACGCGCTTGACACATTCCTTGCCGATCTCCTCTGCGCTGGTGGAAACCCCTGCCTTGAGCACCACAAACCCGACCGGCACTTCGCCTTTCAAGGAATCCTTGGCGCCGATCACCGCGCATTCAGCCACACCGGGATGCCCGGCCAGCACTTCTTCCATGCCGCCGGTTGAAAGCCGATGCCCGGCCACATTGATAATGTCATCGGTCCGGCCCATAATGAACAGATAGCCATCGGCATCCTTGTAGCCGGCATCGGCGGTTTTGTAATAGCCGGGGAAATCATCGAGATAGCTTTCCTTGAAGCGATCATCGGCCTGCCAGAGCGTTGGCAAACAGCCCGGCGGCAGCGGCAATTTGACGACAATGGAGCCCATTTTACCGTTCTCAACCGGTTTGCCACCTTCATCGACAATCCGTACATCATAACCCGGCATCGGCACGGTAGGAGAGCCATGCTTGACCGGCAACAGGCCCAGCCCGCGCGGATTGCCGACAATCGCCCAGCCGGTCTCGGTTTGCCACCAATGGTCGATCACGGGCACTTTGAGTTTTTCTTCCGCCCATTTAACGGTATCGGGATCCGCACGCTCCCCGGCCAGATAGAGCGCCTCGAAATGCGCAAGGTCATATTTGGGCACATGCGCGGCCTCGGGATCTTCCTTGCGGATCGCCCGCAAGGCGGTGGGCGCGGTAAACAGCGCCTTGACCTTATGTTCAGCGATCACGCGCCAGAAGGCCCCCGGATCGGGCGTGCCGACCGGCTTGCCTTCATAAACCAGCGTCGTGCAGCCTTTGAGCAGCGGCGCATACACAATATAGGAATGCCCGACAACCCAGCCGACATCGGAGGCAGCCCAGAATACATCCCCTGCTTTGAGACCATAAAGCGCCTCCATG
Source organism: uncultured Methylobacterium sp. (assembly GCA_964526275.1). Lineage (GTDB taxonomy): Bacteria > Pseudomonadota > Alphaproteobacteria > Rhizobiales > Beijerinckiaceae > Rhabdaerophilum. The sequence continues at coordinate 9,145 of CAZGKS010000045.1, forward strand.
CTCCAATGCAGGGCAACCATATGCCCGCCATGATCGCGCACGACGCCTTTGGGCTTGCCGGTCGTGCCGGAGGTATAGAGCACATAAAGCGGATCGGTTGCCGCCACCGGTTCGGGCGCAAGCGCACCCTTTTTGGCGCCTTCCGCCACAACGCTCGCCCAATCGTGATCGCGGCCAGCCTTGAGCGTGGCCTGCGCCTGCGCACGTTGAAGGATAATACAGGTCTGCGGCTTGTGGGCCGCTTCCTCGATCGCCCGGTCGAGCAGCGGCTTGTATTCCACCACGCGGCCAGGTTCTATCCCGCAGGAGGCGGCCAGAATGAGCTTGGGCTTGGCGTCGTCAATGCGGGTGGCGAGTTCATGCGCAGCAAAGCCGCCAAACACCACCGAATGCACCGCGCCGATGCGCGCGCAAGCCAGCATGCCGATCAAGGCTTCGGGCACCATGGGCATGTAGAGGATAACCCGGTCGCCCTTGCCAACGCCAAATCCTTTAAGGGCGTGCCCCAACGCTTCCACCTCCCGGAGCGTTTGGGCATAAGTGAGGGTGCTTTTGGCGCCGGTGATTGGGGAATCGTAAATAATCGCGGCTTGTTCCCCGCGCCCATCCGCAATGTGGCGATCCAGGCAATTGACGCTGGTATTGCACGTGGCATCCGCGAACCAGCGGCCATAGGCGCCTTGGGTTTCATCGAGAATGGTTTTGGGCGGCGTGATCCAATCGATCGCTGTGGCGGCCTGCGCCCAAAAAGCCAGCGGATCTTTTTGCCAAGCGGCGTAGATAGCGTGATAACGGCTTGCAGCGCTCATGAAACCCTCCCATTTGTTGGGGCTATCCTAGCGGGGATGCGTCATAAAATCGCTTGGCAATTCGGGTAAGGGAGCGATTGACGTTTCGTTAACAAACCGGGTAAAGTTCATATCCTAATGCGTTGATATGGGGTGCAATGCGCGATTCTTCTTCTCTTGGTCCGGTGCTGGAGGCCGCGTTCGCGCGCCTGTCGCTGGCGCTTGACCGTTTGGATGCCACCGCCTTGCGCCATACCGAAACCGACAAGACCCGCGCCGCTCTGGAGGCCGAACTGGCGTTGATGCGCGAAGATCGCTACCAGCTCGCCCGCAGCCTGGAGAGCGCAAAAACCCGGGCGGAGCAGCTCGAAGAGGGGCTCGCAGAGGCAGAACCCGCGCTCGATGCCGCGATTATGGTGCTGGAAGCCGAAAGCAGGAACCTTTGATGGCCCAAGTTTCGGTGCAAATTGATGGTAAGGCATTTCGCATGGCCTGCGAGGATGGGCAGGAGGCGCATCTTGAAACGCTGGCAGCAGAGCTTGATTCCCGGATCAAGCTGGCACGCGCCTCGTTTGGCGAAATCGGGGATTTGCGCCTGACCGTGATGGCGGCCTTGATGCTGTGCGACGATTTATCAGAAACGCGCAAGGCCGTGCAGCAAGCACAAACCCGCCTTGATGAGGAAAAACAAGGTGAAAACTCCCGCGATCTGGCGGTGGCACAGGCCATGGATCTTTTGACCGCGCGGGTGGAACGGATGGCGCAGCACCTTGCGCCCAAAGCTTTTGGCGAAACCCGCTAGAGCAATTCCAGCGAAAGCGGGAACCGGTTTCGCGTCCGGAATTGCGTTAAAACAAAGAGATAGAGAGTTTTCGGCGATTCAACCATCGCCTGAAACGCTCTAGAGGCATGGTCTGGAGTGCATCCAAACACAGCCTGCTTTAGCGCGCAGGGTAAGCGCGAACCTCATTCATCGGCGCAATAGATCATCGGCGCAATAGAGATGAGTTGCAAAAAACCGGTACTTGTTTATAGGATCGGCGATGTTATAGGGCAGATGTTATAGGCTTGTGTGCCGTTTATCGTTTTGCGGGCACAAAAACGATAAAACCCTAACCAGGAAGTGTGGCCGAGTGGTTTAAGGCAGCGGTCTTGAAAACCGCCGAGGGGGGAACTCCTCCGTGAGTTCGAATCTCACCGCTTCCGCCAATAAAACATTTTCCGATGAAGAGGATACCGGTTCATGAACGTGCCTTGCCGCCACGCTTGAAGC
>CAZGKS010000046.1:0-4922 GCA_964526275.1 uncultured Methylobacterium sp.
GCCCTGGACCGTGCAAGATGCCCCGGAGGCGTTTGTTGCCGCCCAGATGCGCGGGATTGTGGGTATAGAGCTGGCGATCGACGAGATAAAAGGCAAGTTCAAATTGAGCCAGAACCGCCAAGCCGCCGACCATGCCGGTGTGATCGAAGGGCTTGCCGCCGAACCCGATGCCACAGGGCCGGAAATGGCCGCCGTGATGCGCCAGCAAGGTGGGGAGAGCGCCGCATGAATGCCCCCAAGGCCAGCACCGCCAACCCGGCGCGCTACAAGCTGGCCGCCGAAAACCGCCGCGCGCGCTTCGATTATGAAATTATGGAGGCGGTGGAAGCTGGCATTGTGCTGACCGGCACGGAAGTGAAATCCTTGCGGGCGGGCAAGGCAATGATCGCCGAAAGTTTTGCGGAAATCAAAGGCGGCGAATTGTTTCTGGTCAATGCCTATATCCCCGAATATTTGCAGGCCAATCGCTTCAACCATGAGCCCAAACGGGCGCGCAAATTGCTGCTCAACCGCCGCCAGATCAAGCGGTTCGGGGTGGGTATCGAGCGGGAGGGCATGACCATCGTGCCGCTCAAAGCCTATTTCAACGAGCAGGGCCGCGCAAAAATCGAGATCGCGCTCGCCAAGGGCAAAAAACTGCACGACAAGCGCGAAGCCTCCAAGGAGCGCGACTGGAAACGCGAGCAAGGCCGCCTGCTGCGCGACAAGGGCTGAAATTAAGGCGCAAAAACCGATTTTTCTTTTGCCGCTTATGGTTTAAAGGAGATCCTTGATGGGCAAGATCTTGACGAGCAGGATCAAGCGCGCAAAACCGCCTCTATCCGGCACCAAAACCCGGATAAGGCTACACACATGATAGGGCTTCATGACCATTCGCGTGCATAAACAGGATTTGCCCTCTGCCATCCCGGCTGGATCCGTGGTGGCGATCGATACCGAAACTTTGGGGCTCAACCCGCATCGGGACCGGCTATGCGTTGTCCAGCTCTCGCTGGGCGATGGCACGGCCGATGTGGTGCAGATCGCGCGCGGGCAAAGCCATGCCCCCAATCTATGCGCCATGCTCGCAGACCCGGCGATCATCAAGCTGTTTCATTTCGGGCGGTTTGATCTGGCCGTGCTCGATCACGCGTTCGGCGTGATGGCGCAAAACGTCTATTGCACCAAAATCGCCTCCAAACTGGTCCGCACCTATACCGATCGCCATGGCCTGAAGGAATTGGTGCGCGAATTATTGGGAGTAGACCTTTCCAAACACCAGCAATCCTCTGATTGGGCGGCCGACACCCTAACCGAGGCGCAGGTGAGCTATGCCGCCTCCGATGTCTTGCACCTGCACGCGCTCAAAGCCAAACTGGATGTGTTGCTGGCGCGCGAAGACCGCACGGGGCTGGCGCAGGCTTGCTTTGATTTTCTGCCCACCCGCGCCAAGCTGGATCTGATCGGTTGGCCAGAAACTGACTTGTTTTCGCATAGCTGACCGGGAGAACGGGATGGCAAAAGCGATTTGGCAAAACAGGGTTTTTAAAAACGTGGCTTGGCCAAAAACCGCCATGCCTATGCGTGTTTCGGGGAGAGAAAACGCGTGAATTCTGCTTTTTTCGCTGCCGGAATGGCCGCCATGGACCACCCCGCCTTTGTGGCCGCGCAGCGCCATACCCGCCATGTCCGCTGGCTCCGGCGCGCCATTCCCTTGGCCCTGATGCTCAGCGCTGCCTGGCTTGGCATGCGGGTGCTTCAAGATACCTTTTCGCCCGTGCAGGCCGAAAATACCGGCTTTCGGGTGGAGGGCCGCAAGATCATCATGGAAAGCCCGCGCCTTTCCGGCTACAAGCGGGACGGGCAAGCCTATGAGCTGACCGCAAACAGCGCCACGCAAGATCTGTCTCTCCCAACCACTTTGGACCTTGATCGCATCAAGGCACGGATGCAGACCGGAACCGAGGGCTGGGCGGATTTTACAGGTTTGCAGGGTATTTATGACAGTAAAAGCGAAAAAATGAACGTGACCGGTCAGGTCAATGTCCGCACGCAGAGCGGGCTGGATGCCCGCATGAAAGACGCCAAAATCGAGTTCAAAACCGGCACGATCATCACCCAGCAACCGGTGGAGGTCTCCATGCCGCAAGGCGATGTCGATGCCGAGCGCATGCAGGTTTTCGAGAGCGGCAAGCGCTTGGTGTTCGAGGGCCGCGTTCGCTCCACCTTTGTCAATGGCGCGCCGGTGGCCCCCGCCCAGCCGCTTGCCAAACCCAGCCCTTATAACGCCTCATCTTTGCCCAAAGGAGCCCCATAATGCGCGCGCTGACCAAAATCGCCTCGCTTTATCTGGTTTCTGGCCTGCTTTGGGGGGGCTGCGTCCCTGCCTTTGCGCAAGGGGCGGCAAAAAACACCGGCGGGGTTGCCTTGTCGGGCTTTGGCGCCAAATCCAAGGAGCCGGTTAAAATCGATGCGAACCGGCTGGAGGTTTTCGACAAGGAGAACCGCGCTGTTTACACCGGCGATGTGGTGCTGGTGCAGGGCAATACCATTGTGCGCGCCGAGAGCATGACCATTTTTTATGTCACATCGCGGGCGGTATCGACGTCTAGCCCCGCCTTGGAACCCGCCCCCGCTGCCCCGCTGGCGGCACAAAACTCCATTCGCCAGATTGATTTTACCGGGCCTGTCAGCCTGCTTTCAGGCACGCAATCGGCCACCGCCAATGCCATGACCTACAGCGCGAGCAACGAAACCGTTACACTGACCGGTAATGTTGTTCTGGCCGATTGCGAAAACACCCAACGTGGGCAGCGGGCGGTTTATGATGTCAAGACCGGCAAGGCGCGTGTGGAAGGCCGCGGCGGCACAGGCCGGGTTCAGGGTATTTTCATGGTCGGGGGAGAGGATAAAAAACCCAAACCTCAGCCCGGTGCCCTGCGCCCGACAGAATGCCCGGCCAAAGCCCGCAATTAGAGCGTTTTAAAGCCATGTGGGCACCGGTTGGCGTTAACAACCCAAGGACCGAGCACGCGAAAACGTGTAAAAACAACAAATTATAGATTTTTATCTGATCCAGTCAGATCGAAAAAGGCTCTCATACCTGTTTCTCCCCAGCGGATACCCGTTTATTGCAAGAAAGCATGCGCAGACAAGAAGATGCGAGCAGACTGCGATTTTGTTTGAACGCATGCTGCGCCAGCAAATTACCGAAGCAACATCAAGGCGGCAGATTGTTGTGACGGTTTGATCAAATTTTGGTTTTGTTGGCGGCTGATTGCCCGGAACCCTCTGCCGGTTTGCCCGTCGGTATTGATCACGCGGGTGTTTGGCGCATGCGCTTTGGCCGTGTGGTGCTCGATCCTGTTGGCCTTGCAAATCATGTTGACGCGCATGGGGGCATCGTCCTGCAGCCACAACGTGTACGCCGTAATGTTGCGACCATCGCTGCCTTGGCCTGCGCCAGTACCGTAGACCGCGGCTCTGACGCCTTGCGTGGGTGCGGTGCTCCCGTGATGAACGTGCTCCATATGGCGTCCTTCCATGCTAGCGAAAGGATCGCACCATCCAACTGTGGGATCAAACAGCGACGCGTTAATCCTTGGCGCGTTCGACGTAAGATCCATCCTCGGTATTGATAACAATACGGGTATTGGCCGTTACATGCGGCGGCACCAAGGTCCGCACACCATTCGATAAGATGGCGGGTTTATAGGAGGACGAGGCGGTCTGGCCTTTGGTCACCGGCTCGGTTTCCACGATTTCAAGGGTAACGCGCTGCGGCAGTTCAATGGAAACCGGAACGGTGTTATAAACAGAGATCCGGCAGATCATGCTTTCTTGCAAATAGGACGCGCTATCCCCAATCACGTCCTTTGGCACCACCACTTGGTCAAAGTTCTCTTGGTCCATGAAGGTGTAGCCATCGTCATCGCCATAAAGATAGGTATAGGATTTATCTTCAACGAACGCCTTTTCCACCTGTTCAGTGGTGCGGTAGCGCACGGAAACCTTGGTGCCATCCGAGATACGGCGCATATCGATTTGCGTGGTCGGCGTGCCCTTGCCGGGGAAAAAACTTTCCGCAGAGAGCACGATATGCAACCGGTCGTCGAGTTCGACAACATTGCCCTTGCGAATGGAGGAGGCGATAACTTTGACCACGTTGAACCCCAGGTGTTTTGCGCTATAAGAGCGTCTGATCGATGTTGCGCTTCCTTTAACCCCAAGCGGGGCAAACGCCAAGGGCAGGTTGCGTTTTTTTCAAAATGGGGTGCCGTGAGCGCTGCTTTTTCTGCTTTTGACGGTTCGACGCCCTTTTGGCACCAGGAAACCTATGCGCGCCGCCGCCCGCTGTTGCTACGGCGGGCCAAACTCAAACGCGCGCTGCAATTCTGGTTCGATACCCGCGATTTTCTGGAGGTTGAAACCGGAATTGTCCAGGTTTCTCCGGGCAACGAGACGCATTTGCATGCTTTCAAGACGCATTGGCAGCGCATGGATGGCGAAACGCGCCACGCTTTTTTGCACACCTCGCCCGAATTTGCGATGAAGAAGCTGCTCACGGCAGGGGAAAAGCGGATTTACCAGTTCGCGCCTGTGTTTCGCGGGCGTGAAAGCTCTCCCCTGCATAGCGCAGAATTCACGATGCTCGAATGGTACCGCGCGGGCGAAGAATATGCCGCCTTACGACACGATTGCAGGGCGTTGCTGGCGCTGGCGGCGCAGGTTTTCGAGCGTTCGATCTGGCATTTTGGCGACAAAACCTGCGATAGTCTGGCGCTGCCCGAGCAATTAAGCGCGTGTGAAGCCTTTGCGCGCCATGCCAATCTCGATCTGGAGGCGGTGCTGACCGACCGGGATGCTTTTGCCAAGGCCGCAACGGCCATTGGCGTGCGTATCGCCCCCGATGATGGCTGGAGCGATATTTTCTCACGCGTGCT
>CAZGKS010000046.1:4932-11196 GCA_964526275.1 uncultured Methylobacterium sp.
GGATCGGCCGCCCGGTATTTCTGGAGCGTTATCCGCTAAGCGAAGCCGCCTTGGCGCGCCCATGCCCGCAAGATCCACGCTTTGCCGAGCGCTTCGAGCTCTATATTTGCGGCGTGGAAATCGCCAATGCCTTTGGCGAACTCACCGATACAGCCACCCAACGCCTGCGTTTTGAAACAGATATGACCGAAAAAGCGCGGCTTTATGGCCACACCTACCCTTTGGATGAAGATTTTCTGCAAGCCTTGGCTCAGATGCCGCAAGCATCCGGCAGCGCGCTGGGGTTTGATCGTTTGGTGATGCTGGCCGCCGGAGAACAGGCCGTTGAGACCATACGCTTTACGCCCTTTACCCACACGGCAGAGGAATAAAAGCGGTGAACGCCAACAGCAAAGCGGCCCCGCGCGCCAAATCGATCACAACGCTCGCAGCCTTGGTGGAAGCGGGGTTGGTTCTCCCTGCCGATGCCCTTGCCCTTGAGACTGTCGTTGAACGCTACGCGCTGGCGATTACCCCGCGCATGCAAAGCAGCGAGCCGGGCCTTGCCCGTCAATTCGTGCCTGATCCGCGCGAAGTCGCCGTGTCGCCCTTGGAGCGGGCGGACCCGATCGGCGATTTCGCCCATAGCCCGGTGCATGGGCTGGTCCACCGCTATCCCGACCGGGTATTGCTCAAAATCACCCATTCTTGCCCGGTTTATTGCCGGTTCTGCTTTCGCCGCGAAATGGTGGGCCCTTCTGGCGATGGCACCTTGAGCGAAGCGCAGCTCGATACCGTTTTTGACTATATTGCGGCGCATCCGGAGATTTTCGAGATCCTTATCACCGGCGGGGATCCGCTGGTTCTCTCCTCCCGGCGCCTTGCGGCCTTGGGAGAGCGGATCGCCGCGCACGCGCATGTAAAGGTGGTGCGCTACCATTCGCGCGTGCCGGTTGTCGCGCCAGAGCGGATAACCCCTGCGATGATCCACGCTTTGAAAGCGGCCAATCGCCCGGTTTATGTGGCCGTGCACGCCAATCACCCGCTTGAATTCGGACCGGAGGCACAAGAGGCCCTGGCCCAATTGGCCGATGCGGGCTTTGTCTTGGTGGGGCAAACGGTGTTGCTCAACGGCGTGAATGCGGACGCCCTTATCTTGCGGGCCTTGTTTCAGGCGATGGTTGCGAACCGGATCACGCCGCTTTATCTCCACCACCCCGATCTTGCCCCCGGAACGGGGCATTTCCGGCTCTCGATCGCGGAGGGGCAGGCCCTTTATGCCCAATTGCGCGGCACTTTATCGGGCACGGCCATTCCGGCCTATATGCTCGATCTGCCCGGCGGGCATGGCAAGGTCGAGATTGGCGCCAGCAGGCTAAGCACGATCGCGCAAGGCAACAGCGTGCAAGGCAACGGCGTGCAAGGGGAGGCAGGCGCGCCGGAGCAGTATTTTATCCGCGCAGTCGATGGCTCGGAGCAGGTCTATCCGCCCAAGAGCTGACTCCAGGAAATGAGCCCAAGAGCTGACCCCAAGAGTTGAAAAGGCCAGCGGGCTTGGCCGCATCCGCCTTGGGGTTTGATCCTGTGGGCATATTTTGCGAAATCCGTAGTTTTTTCAGGTGTCTTGTCCGGCACCTTGGTCCGAGTGTTTTTATCATAATAGGCAAGAAACAGGGGTTGTTTTGCCGCGCATTGCGCGTATTCTGCGATAAATTCCAGCGGAGATCGACCAATGCCCAAATCCGGCGCTGCCCCCATCACCACCCTTGCCCAGCCCAACGATCTTTCAGCGTATTGGATGCCGTTTACGGCCAATCGCTCGTTCAAAAAAGATCCGCGCATTGTCGTGCGCTCGGAGGGGATGCATTATTACACCGCCGACGGCAAAGCGATCCTCGATTCAACGGCCGGTTTATGGTGCTGCAATGCCGGGCATAACCGGCCATCCATTGTCAAGGCTATCCAGGCGCAGGCGGAAACCCTCGATTATTCGCCGCCCTTCCAGTTCGCGCACCCGCTGGGCTTCCAGTTGGCTTCGCGCATCGCCGAGATGGCGCCTGGCGATCTCGACCATGTGTTTTTCACCAATTCAGGGTCGGAGGCCGTCGATACCGCTCTCAAGATCGCGCTGGGATACTGGCATGCGCGGGGCGAGAGCAACCGTTCGCGCCTGATCGGGCGGGAGCGCGGCTATCACGGTATCGGCTTTGGCGGCATTTCGGTCGGCGGCATGTCGCCCAACCGCAAGGCTTTTTCCCAAGCGCTCATCCCGCATGTGGATCATTTGCCGCATACCTATGACCGCGCCAATCAAGCCTTTTCCAAGGGCGAGCCCGCTTATGGCGCTCATTTTGCCGATGCGTTGGAAGGAATTGTCGCCTTGCACGACGCGTCGACCATCGCCGCGGTGATCGTGGAGCCGATGGCTGGCTCCACCGGCGTGCTGCCCCCGCCGCAAGGCTATTTGCAGCGCTTGCGCCAGATTTGCGATAAATACGGCATTTTGCTGATTTTCGATGAGGTCATTACCGGTTTCGGGCGGTTGGGCACCGCCTTTGCGGCCGAGCGCTACGGGGTCATTCCGGATATGATTACCTTTGCCAAGGGCGTGACCTCTGGCACGGTGCCGATGGGCGGCGTGATCGTGCGCAAACACATCCACGATGCTTTCATGAAGGGCCCGGAGCATATGGCCGAGTTTTTCCACGGCTATACTTATTCGGCGCATCCGCTCGCGTGCGCGGCAGGGATTGCAACCCTCGATCTATACCGCGAAGAAGACCTGTTCGCGCGCACCAAGGCGCTCGAACCGCGCTGGGCCGAGGCGGTGATGGGGTTGCGCAACCTGCCCAATGTGCTCGATATTCGGACCGTGGGGCTTACCGCCGCCGTTGATCTGGCCTCCATCCCGGATGGGTTCGGCAAACGCGCTTACGGGGCGCTGCATCGCGCCTTCACTGAATTCGGATTTATGGTGCGCAATGCGGGCGATAGCCTGGTGCTCACCCCGCCCTTGATCATCTCGGATGCCGAGATCGATGAAGTGATGGACAAGATGACCAAGCTTATCCGCGCCGTGGCGTAAACAGAGGGTATCAAGGGCATAAGCAGAGCTAAAACCAACCAGCGGGGCAGATAGGCGCCGCGCTGGGCAATACCAAAGGTCCTTGGTATAAGGCTTGCTTCGGCAGGCACAACAATTTTGCCGCGCCTGCCGGTAGGCGCGTTACATTTGGGCCAGCAGGGTCTGGGCAGAAGAAGCTTCTGCCTTGCCCGGCGAATCTTCGATATTGAGCAGCTTCACCTTACCATCCTCGATCAGCATGGAAAAACGGTGATTGCGGATGCCAAGCCCGCCAGCGGAAAGATCGACATCAAGCCCGCTCGCTTTAGCAAAATCGGCGCTGCCATCGGCAAGAAACGTGATTTTATCTCCTGCTTCGGTGGCTTTGCGCCAAGCTTTCAGGACATGGGGATCATTGACTGCCACAACCGCGATGCCTTCCACGCCCTTGGCCTTGAAGTCACTGGCCGCAGCCAGAAATCCGGGCAGATGGTTAGAATGGCAGGTGGGCGTGAAAGCGCCGGGCACGCCAAACAAAACCCAACGCTTGCTTGCAAAAAACGCAGAAGCTTTGGTCGATTGGGCGCCCTCATCGGTCACAACACGCAGCATGGTTTCAGGTATAAAATCCCCGATCTTTATGGTCACGGCAGCCTCCTTCAAAGATTGCAGGCCCCGACTATAAAGCACTCTGCGGCCATGAACACCGATTTTATCTCCCGGTATCGCAAAAACGGTCAGTTCTTGGTTGGCGGGGTGATTTTGTAAACGCGGAAGAGCGTTTCGCCGCGCATATGGTCCACACGTTCCACCGCCCAGCCTTTGTCGGCAAGCGTTTTGGTGAACGCTTTACCGTCATCCCATTCGAGCAACGTTACCAAATAGGATGCGCCGGTGCTTTGCGCAATGTCCACAATGGCGGTTGTGTCCCCCCCGCAGCTCGCAAAGGTTGTGCGGCGATGAATATCCACGCTGGCGGGCGATTTGAGGCCAACAATATCCACCAGGCGCTGCTCCCCCACGCGGGAGATCGCACCAGCATCATGCACCATAACAATTGCGTCTTTGGGGACATTTGTGGCGACCCACTGCGCCGTGGCAAGGGTATCGTCTGAGTATTTATGATGCTCCAAGGAAAAATAATGAAGACTTGATCCCGCAAAAACGAGGGTCAAGACGACCACAAAACCGCCAATTGCTCGGCTATCCACCCCTAGAATGGGTTTTTGTTTTGCAAGCCAAGTTGCCCAGCCAAGTACAGCGAAGGGAACAAATATTCCAAGATACCGAAAATGGTTTGAGTATAAAAACGGGAGCCTTATAAAATAAGAACATAAAAATATAAATGCAAAAATAAATATGAAATATTTCAATTGAGATTCAGAAACAAAAACAAATCCTATAGAAAAGATCCCAAAAAAGAACAAAAAAAGCAAAAATTGATGAGAAATACTCAGGAATTTGGAGAAATTAGTGTCGCATCCAAGCGCAAAGAAATAGGTCTTGGCAGATAATGTTTTGGGCACCAACATACCGGAGGCGTACCATAACACCCCTGCGCAAACAGCAAAGACGAGGCCCGTGACCAACAGCCCTTGCAGGTATCCATCCGGGCGTTTGATGAGCATATACACTCCGAAAATGGCCGTAAGAATGGCAAGTTCGGGGCGAATAAAATAGATAACGCCCATCATCGCATAGCCCCATAAGGGCGGTTTTTTGTGATCAAGGACGACCAGCCCCCAAGCCATGGCCGCCATGGCCATGCCGGTTTCGAGACCGTTGGTTATTTGGATAATGGTAAATCTGTTTAATAATCCGGTAAGGACCACCACAACCGACAAGCCGGGATGAAGCGTGGTCCGCCGACACAAGACATAAAGACCGCTCGCAAGAAGCAAGGTGGAAAGAGTGCCGACAACCCAATGCGCGACATCGAGAGACAAAACTCTGTTAAAGGCGAGAAGGGCGGCAACAAAAGCCGGGCTGGTAACACCGTGCCATGGGCTGGAATTAATAAAGCGCGTTTCTTTTCCAGCCAGAATACCTTCAACAGAATGATCAAAGATATATGGATCATCCGGACCATAAATGCCAAGTCCGGCATCGTTGAGTTGCATCCAAAGCCCTAAACACACCATCAGGATAAGAAATACAAAATACCAGGAGTTCTTGTTGAAATAAGCAGGCATTTTATACATTCTCCTGGGCATGTGCGCATGATAAAAGACCGCACACTTTTTTGAGCATGAAGAAAAGCATCCCGCGCGTTAGCCTAATAGGCAAATGTAAAACAATTCTTAGAGAAAGAAACAAATATTGTTAATATATATCAATATATTATTATGGTTTATCTATTTTGGAACCCCTAAGATTGCCTGTAAAACGGTTTTTGACGCTTCCTGCAAAATCTGGCAATCAAACCGGGGTCCGTATCGATAGGCCCGGATCATGGCCAACCAGATCCTTTCAAACAACCCATGGGAGAGCAACGTGCGGATGCGGATCGACCAGTTGCTTGTGGAACGCGGGGTGTTTGGATCGCGGGCCTTGGCGCGCGCGGCCATCGAGGCCGGGCTGGTGCAAGCAGAGGGTGCCCTTGTCGATAAACCCGCGCGCATGGTGCCGGTTGCCGCCAAACTGGAAGCTACCCGGCCGTTTGACACGGTCTCGCGGGCCGGGCTAAAGCTCAAGGCGGGGCTGGAGGCGGGTGCGATCGAGCCCGATGGGTGGGTATGTCTCGACCTTGGCGCTTCAACCGGCGGGTTTTCGGACCTGCTGTTGCAACGGGGCGCCAAACATGTCTATGCCGTTGAGGTCGGGCATGGGCAGTTGCATCCGGATCTGGCGGCGCATCCGCGTTTGACCGCCTTTGAGGGGCTGGATGCCCGCGCCTTGACACCCGCGCATATCCCGCAGCTTGTTGATCTGCTCGTGGCGGATTTGTCGTTTATCGGCCTTGCCAAGGCCCTGCCGGTGCCGCTCACTTTTTTGCGGCCAGGGGGGGCGTTTGTCGTGCTGATCAAGCCGCAATTTGAAGCCGGGCCCGGCGCGAGCAAGGATGGTGTGATCCGCGATGAGGTTTTGCGTGCCAAGGTTGTGGCAGAGGTAACCGAGGCATTGGAGGCGCTGGGGCTTGCGGTCAAGGCACTTGTGCCCTCCCCCGTTTTGGGCGGAGATGGCAACCACGAAACCCTCGCATTGGGAATAAAACGATGAAT
>CAZGKS010000047.1:0-10962 GCA_964526275.1 uncultured Methylobacterium sp.
GTTGCCTCCCTTGCCGATGTCCAGCAGGCATTGGCCCAAAAAAGCGCACAGATTGTTGATGCCCGCCCCGCCGCGCGGTTCCGGGGCGAAGCGCCCGAACCCCGCCCCGGCGTGCGCTCCGGGCATATTCCGGGTTCATACAATCTGCCGTTCGATCAGGTTGTGGCGCAAGGCGCTTTGGCCGATGCTGCAACCATCCGCACCGCGATGGCGGCAGCGGGGATAGAGCCCACTCAACCTGTGATAACCACCTGCGGGTCGGGGGTATCGGCGTTGCTGATCGCGCTGGCCTTGCACAAGGCCGGGGTGCCGGTAACGGCGGTCTATGACGGCGCTTGGGCGGAATGGGGCGCGCGGGCGGATCTGCCTTTGGCAACCGGCCCCGCCGTATAATACCAAGGGCCTTTGGCATGAGCCCCCGCCCGCTCTGGATAACGACTTTCTTGCCGTGCCAGCCGCTTGGCCGGGTATATTGGCCGGGGATATTGGCCGGGTATATTGGCCGGGGATATAGGCAAGGCGTATAGGTCACAAGAATAAGCCCGCAAGCGGGCAAGGCGCGCGCCTTGTGCTTGATTTTACGCTCCCGCTGCCGCAAAAGCGGTGTGAACCTGTTTGCTTGGGGGAATTCGCGTTGGTATATTCCCGTGTTGCCTGCCCCTGGAGCATGACGTCGTTTGATAAAAACACATCATGCTCGTATTTAAGTATATAAGAACGCGTCTTTTGCTTTGGATGATTCCCTCAAAAGCAAAAACGCTCCAAGCCTATTCCGGGCCTGTTCCGGCATAATCAGGCTCCGGAAATATTGGAAGGATGCGCCATGATCAACCCGACTTCTGCCCGCACCGTGATGGTCAACAACCAGATCCGCACCTTTGATGTTACGGACCCGGATGTGCTGGCGGCCTTTGAAAGCGTGCCGCGCGAGGTTTTTGTTGCCGCGCAAGATCGCGCGCTGGCCTATTCCGATGCCGCCTTGAGCGTGGAAGGCCGCGCCTTGCTTACCCCGCTCGTGCTGGCGCGCCTGTTGCAAGCGCTCGAACCGGTTGCGGGCGAGCGGGCGCTCGATTGTTTGAGCGGAACAGGGTATCCTGCCGCGTTGCTGGGCGCAATGGGGCTCAAAACCGACTTCCTGGAAGCCAACCCTGTCTTGGTCGCCAAAGCCCAGGAAGCCTTTAAACAGCTTGCGGCAGAGGGAAATTCAGGCGCAGGCGTGAGCGTGCTGCCGGCGCAGCCAGGGCTGACAGCGTCAACATCGCTCGCCGGGCCCTATGATGTTATCGTGGTGGGGGGCACGATCGCGGTCGAGCCTACGGGGTTGATCGGGGCGCTCGCGGAAGGGGGGCGCTTGGGCGTTCTGCGCCGGGAAGGCGGTGTTACGCGCGCGGTCGTTTATGTCAAATCCGGCAACACGGCCAGCCCGCGCCGGATCTTTGATGCCGAATCACCAGATTTACCCGGGTTTGAGGCGCCTCAAACCTTCGTTTTTTAACGAAAAGTTAAAACCGGTTGCCTTGAAAACGACAAACGCTTATGTCGTTTCTGCAGGCAAGAAAAAGAATAAGGTGCAGGCTGTGAGTCTGCCGTGTAAGTTCTTGGTCTTTATCCGGTTTTCCGGTGCATGGTGTGCTTTGGCAAAAACGCAGCCTGCTCCTGTCTTTTTGTAGAGCAACGCGTCTTTTGCCTCCGATGATTTCATCCAACGCAAAAACGCTATAAGCGAGGGCGGCATGGTCCGTTGGTTCCTTTATGGGGTAGGCTATGCACTGGTTGCCAGTGCCATGCTGGCTATGCCCGCTGCGGCGCAGGATTTAAAGACCGCGCTTGAGCACGCCTATCAGCTTAATCCGGATCTCAACGCCCAGCGTTTCAATACGCGCGGGGTGGATGAAACCGTGACCAATGCCAAATCGGGGTTGCGGCCCAAGCTTTCGGTCAGCGGCGATACCGGCACCTCTTCAACCGATTATCGTATCCCCGGCCGCAAGACCACAACCGAGACCAACCCAAGCGGCGCCAGCGTTTCGCTCTCCCAGCCCTTGTTTATGGGTGGGCGCGTGATCAACGGGATCGGGGTTGCGGAAGCAAGCGTGCGCGCCTCCCGGCAGGTTTTGCGCAATACCGAACAAAACACGCTGCTCGATGCCGTGACCGCTTACATGAATGTCATCCGCGAACGGGCGATTCTGGATGTTCGCGACAATAATATCAAAGTGTTGAGCGAATTGGTGCGCCAGACCCAAGACCGTTTTTCTGTCGGCGAGGTCACGCGGACCGATGTCGCCTTGGCGCAAGCCCGGCTGGCCGGCGCAAAAGCGGATGCTGCCTTGGCGCGCTCGAACATGGCCGCTTCGCAGGCACGTTTTACGCAAGTGATCGGGCTGGTGCCCAAAAAACTTGCCCCCCAGAAACCTTTCCAAGCGAAAATCTCCCCCAAAAGCCAGGGCGAGGCCGTGCAAAAAGGGCTTGAAAACCACCCGGCCATTGCCGCAGCCCTGCATGGGGTGGATGCGCAGGAACTGCAAATCAAGGTCGTGGAGGGTGAACTCTATCCCACGATCAGCGCGGTTGGCACGCTGAGCCGCCGCTTTGACGTTACCACGCAAAATGACCGCCGCAACAACGCTTCGCTGGTCGCGCAATTGACCGTGCCGATTTTCGACGGCGGCACCGCCGCTGCCCGCACCCGGCAGGCGCGCGAGACCTTGGGCGAAAAGCAGATGCAACTGGATTCCGCCCGCGAGCGCGTGGTGGCGGCGGCTGTATCGGCTTGGGCCTTGCTGGAGGCTACCAAATACCAGATCGAGGCTTCCAGCGCGCAAGCCAGCGCCGCAGAAACCGCCTTGCGCGGCATGCAGGAAGAACAAACCGTCGGTCAACGCACCGTGCTCGATGTTCTCAATGCACAGCAAGATCTGCTCAACGCACGCCTTACCCAGATCACCGCGCAGCGCGACCGCGTGGTGGCATCTTATGGGCTGGTTTCGGCTATCGGGGCGCTCAATGCCCAAACCCTTGGGCTTCGTATTCCAGTTTATGATCCAACACAGCATTATGATTCGGTCAAGGATCGCTGGTTTGGCCTTACCCCGCCGCCTGATCCGTTGTTGCCTGCCTTGCCCGTGCCAACACGGGACGATGGCCGGTAGTTTATCCCCATGAACCTGCCTTGATAGCGCCAGAATGGCTTGATTCTCAAAAACCGTCTGCGCTATCGTCTGGGCGTGGTGTGGGTCGGCAGATTTATGCTTGGATGCGGTTTGAAAGCTTACGCAGGGTCACGAGAGGGAAAATACGATGGCTATGAATGCTGCGGCAGCTTCAACGACGCATGACCCCTCGATGGATGAAATTCTGGCTTCCATCCGTAAAATCATTGCAGATGACACCTTGGGCACACGCCGGGATGAACCGCCCGCCCGCCGGGCGCTGCCCGAAGCGCAACCCATCCACGACGACCTCCCTGAAGAGGAAGCTGTGTTGGATTTAGGGTCCATGGGGGCTCCATCGCCGGTGCACGCAGAGGTTGCTTCAGCGCGTCTTCAGCCTAGCGTTGCGGCGCAAGCCCCCAGAATGCAAGGAAATGTACCGCAGATGGCGCCTGTACCCGTGAGTGCCGCATCCTCTTCCTCCCCCTTGCTGTCTGAGGCTGCAAGCACGTTGGTGAGCAAAGCCTTTGACGGCCTCATTGCCCGCACTTCCGCCGCCCCGCGCCCGGTTGCCGCGCAGGTCCGCAGCCTGGAAGATGTGGTGGTAGAGGCCCTTCGCCCCATGCTGGAGCAATGGATCAATGACAACCTCCCCACCCTTGTTGAGCGGCTGGTAAAGGCTGAAATTTCTCGCCTCACACGCGCGGAATGACCGGCGGCGGGCAGGCAAGACGGCCCGCACAAGACTGAGCCCTGCTTTGACCCGCGCGTGCCTGTCCCGCCGATGCCCCCTGCAGTCTTGGCAGGTTGGTATATTTTTTCTTGCGTAACGCCGGTTGTTTCGTAACGCTGATACCGCCCAAAAGTAATACCAAGGACCTTGGATGCTGACGCATGAGGCCATTGAAGAAAACGAAACTATCTTATTTTTATCAAGGGATAAGATCGTTTCGGGACGAATACCGAAGAGTCCTTTTCAAGGACCTTTGGTATAAGCCATGGGCAAGATTTGCTTGCGCTTGTGCCGACAGAAGGGCGCTGCCAGCGTATTCCGTGTGCAATTTTGTGATTTTCAGGCAGATAAGCTCTGTTTTTTGTGCCCATATTGGGCTATATTATGCGCATGCGTCTGGCTTTGGCTTTTGTCTTCTTCCTTGTCCCTGCCCTGTCTGCGGCGGCAGCGGAATTATGGATGTTTACCCGCAAGGGGTGTCCCTATTGCCAGCGCTGGGAAACCGAAATCGGGGCAGTTTATCCCAAAACCTGTGAGTCGGCACGCGCACCGCTGAAACGGGTGGATGTTGAAACCGATACACTTCTTGGCGCAACCCTTGCCCCGCCCCCGCATTACACGCCTACCTTTGTGCTGGTAGATAACAGCAAAGAGCTGGGGCGGATTTTGGGCTATGCCAACGAGGAGGCTTTCTGGGGAATGCTGAACTTCTTGCTCGACAAGCACGCCGTTGTTGCGGCCCCGGCTTCTGCCTCGCAAGGGGGGAAGCCCGCTTCCTGTGGCCCCATCGGATGAGTGCGCCCCTGTCTCCAGATCCCCAGATGTCGGCACTAACCGAACCGCCTTGCCGGTCCCCCGCGCCGGATCCGGTGCAGATGATGGACAATGCGCGGCGTGCAAGCGCTTTTCTCAAGGCGCTCAGCCACGAGACGCGGCTGGTTTTGCTGTGTCTGATCGCCGAACGCGAGCGCCCGGTGGGAGAGTTCGAGGAAATTCTGAATCTGCGCCAGCCGGTGATTTCGCAGCATCTTGCGCGGTTGCGGGCCGATGGCATGGTGACCACGCGCCGGGAAGGCAAGCTCATCTATTACCGCATCTCCAACCCCGATGTGCAGCGGATGATCGCCACGATCTATGATATTTTCTGCCACGCTTGATGCATAAGCAGAATGCATAAGCAGGTGCCGGGCGAGCTACCCTTGCGCACCCTCGCTGCGAATAGGCGGGATGACCATGCCGCCGCTGCCCTGTTGTGATACCGAAGGCCCTTGCAAAGGACTTTTTGGTATTCGGCGGTATTCGGCGCGGAACGATCGTATTCCGTGATAAAAATAAGATCGTCTCGTTTGCTCCCAGGGTCTTATGCGTCCGCATCCAAGGCCATTGGCATGACGCCGCATTGGGGGATGCTTTTAGGGTCAGGACGCCTTGTCGCGTCTAGAGCGTTTTCAGCGAAAATTGAATCGCCTGAAACACTCTCTCTTTGTTTTAACGCAATTCCGGACGCGAAACCGGTTCCAACGATCGCTGGAATTGCTCTAGAGGATCGAGAGAAAAGGAAAGAAAAACGCCCTATCCACGTGTAAAACACGGGATATTCTTTCCTTTTCGATGCGACCAACCTTCCATGTTTAATGGGTCCTGACCCTAAGGCTGGCGCGGTATTTTTTTTACGAAATCGGGTGGTCAGATCATTGGGGGGCGCTAAGATTGCCCGATAGCCCCTGCGCGGCCTGCATGCTTGCACAGGAGGCTTGCTTGGGAAGGGCGCTGCGATAAGGCGCTATCATGCCCAAAGATCGAGAGGAAACCATGCTGCATCCGCCCGTGTTTTCGCCGCACCGTGAGGGAGGGGCAGGGGGGTTTGGGGTCGCCCTTGCACCGCTTTCCGACGTTGAGGATTATGCTCGCATCCGCGCTGCGCTGGAATTCATCACGCTGGAAAGCCGAACCCAGCCGGATCTGGAAACGATCGCCGCGAATTTGCGCCTTTCTACCCAAGAACTCGCCGCGCTGTTCAAACGCTGGTGCGGACTGACCCCCAAAGCGTTTTTGCAAGCGGTTACGCTCAACCACGCCCGTTCCCTGCTCGATCAGGGCGCGCCTTTGCTCGATACCGCTTTGGAGGTTGGGCTTTCCGGCCCCTCCCGGCTGCACGATCTGTTTGTGACGCATGAAGCGCTTTCGCCGGGGGAATATAAAAGCCAAGGGGCGGGGCTGGAGGTCGATTTTGCGTTCCTGCCCTCGCCGTTTGGCATCGCCCTGCTCATGGCCAATGCACGCGGCTTGATGGGCTTGGCCTTTGCGGATGCGGGGGGCGAAGCGGCCGCCTTCGAGGATATGCGCCGCCGCTGGCCCAATGCCCGCTATGCCGAAAACCCGGACAAACTTGCGCCCTATCGCCAGCGGATTTTTGACCCCGCGCGCTGGCAGGCGGGCCAACCGCTCAAGGTGGTTTTAATCGGGACGGATTTTGAAATCCGCGTGTGGGAACAGCTTCTCACGCTCCCGGTTGGTACCGCCACCACCTATGCCCGCCTTGCCAAGGGCATTGCCAAGCCCAAGGCCGCGCGCGCGGTGGGGGCAGCGGTCGGGCGCAACCCGATTTCGTTTGTGGTCCCGTGTCACCGCGTGGTAGGTTCCAACGGAGCCTTGACCGGGTATCATTGGGGGTTGAGCCGCAAACGCGCCATGCTGGGCTGGGAGAGCGGCATCACCTTGCAAAAATAGGCTTTCGCAAAAACGGAGAGGGAAACATGCAAGCCAAACATGGGCATTTTTTCTGGAATGAACGCATGAGCTGGGATGTCGAAAAGACCAAAAGCTTTTATGCGGCCAGTTTGGGCTGGACCTTCGAGCCCATGCCCATGGAAGACGGCGGCACGTATTGGGTCGCCAAAACCGGGGATCAGGCGGTAGCGGGCTTGTTTACTATGACCCAAGCGCAATGCGGCGATTCGCCCGAAGCCTGGCTTGGCTATATTTGCGTGGAGGATGTCGATGCGCGCAGCCAGAAGGCGGTGGCGGCAGGCGCCACGCTCATGCGGCCGATTTTCCACATCCCCAATGTCGGGCGAATCGCGCTGCTCACCGAGCCGGGGGGCGCAGCGATTGGCTGGATAACGCCGGAAATGCCGCCGATGGATGCGCCCGCCTGCGCTTGACAAGGCTGAAAGACCGCGCCTGCCAATTCGGCCCTGTATCCTCCAGATCGGGGCCCTTTCCAGAGCTTGGCAGGGTTTCTTGCAATCTTTGTCAGGCTTGTTGCCAGACCAACCGCAAAATTCCGAATACACGCAAAAAAGAGGAGAAGGCATGTCTGGCGCAAGGATGGCTGGTGGTGTGCCTCCACGATCTGAAGCAGAACTGTTCGAAGTGCTGGCCGCCCCAGCCTTGGCGAAGTTGGCGGAATTGGCAATCGCGCATGATACCCGTCTTCATCCGCCGGTTTTTACCGTCGAGGATGCCAAAGTGCACCGCGTGGATCTGCCGGGCGCGCATGTCAAGAACCTGTTTGTCAAGGATAAAGCCGGCAAGCTTTTTCTGATCACCGTGCCGGAAGACGCCAAAATCGATTTGAAGCGCGTGCATACCGCCTTGGGGGCCAAGGGCCGGGTCTCTTTTGCCAGCGCCGAGCAACTTAAAACGCATCTTGGCATTCTGCCCGGTTCGGTCAGCCCGCTGGCGCTGATGAATGACAAAGCGGGCCATGTCACCTTCGTGCTGTGCCAAACGCTGGCGCAGGCGCCAAGCCTGAATGTGCATCCGCTCACCAATACGCATACAACCAACCTTAAAACCGCTGATTTATTGGCTTTTTGCCGGGCAAGCGGGCATGAGCCTTTATGCGTTCTCCTGCCTAGTCTCAGCGATCTTGCCTGACAGCCCCCTTTTACTTGGTACATTTCACCTAGGGTCAGGACCCATTAAACATGGAAGGTTGGTCGCTTCGGAAATGAAAGAGCATCCCGTGTTTTAAACTTGGATAGGTCGCTATTTCTTTCTTTTTCTCGCGATCCTCCGGACGTGATCTTGACGGCAAATGGATACGTCAAACCTCTCAACCGTGCCATGGGGCACGCTTTTCGAGCTTTTCCTGTCCTTTTGCTCACCAAAATCACGCCAACCATCCACGATAAGGAGTCCTGACCCTAGAGCAATTCCAGCGAAAGCGAGAACCGGTTTCGCGTCCGGAATTGCGTTAAAACAAAGCGATAGAGAGTTTTCGCCGATTCAACCATCGCTGGAATTGCTCTAGCGTATTTCACCTGGCGCATTCCAGATAGTTTATCTGCGCGGGGCGCTTGCACTTTTGGCGCGTGATCGCCATGTTGGGGCAAACCGATGGAGCTATGATGACGATCTCTTCGCCCGCCCCCTCTGCCGCCCAGGCAGGTTTGGTCAAAGATACCACAACCACCGATTTTCGGCGCGATGTGCTGCAAGAATCCATGAATCAACCCGTCTTGGTTGATTTCTGGGCCCCTTGGTGCGGCCCTTGCAAGCAATTGGGCCCGATGATCGAAAAGCTGGTTACTGCCGCCAAGGGCAAGGTCAAACTGGTGAAAATGAATATCGATCAATACCCGGAAGTGGCCGGGCAGCTTGGCGTGCAATCCTTTCCGGCGGTTTTTGCCTTTGATCGCGGCCAGCCGGTCGATGGGTTTGTTGGCAACCTGCCCGAAAGCCAGATCAAGGGGTTTATCGAGCGCCTCACCGGCCCGATGGGGCAAGACAGCGCCGCCCTGATCGCCGAAGGCAATCGCTTACTCGAAAGCGGGGATACGGGCGGTGCGGCCGAAATTTTTGCCGGACTTCTGGCACAGGAAGCCGAAAATCCCGAAGCTTTGGCCGGGCTGATGCGGGCCTATATTGCCGCGCAAGCGCTCGAACAAGCCCAGGGGCTGGCCGCTTCTCTTTCGCCAGCTCTTGCTGCGCATCCGGCCCTGGTGGGGGCAAAAGCCGCGCTGGTTTTGGCCGAGCAGGCGCAACAGGCGGGTGATATTGCGCCCTTGCAAAACAGGCTCACGCAAGACCCCGCCGATTTTGCCGCAAGGTTTGATCTGGCGATGGCGCTTGGCGCGCGCAATCGCCGGGCGGAGGCGGTGGAGCATTTGATCGTGATCCTCAAAAAGGACCGCGAATGGAACGATCAAGCGGCGCGCAAGCAGTTATTGCAGTTTTTTGAAGCCTGGGGGCCGGGCGATCCAGCCACCTTGTCGGGGCGTCGCCAGCTTTCCGCGACCTTGTTTTCATGACACGTTTGCGCGGGCTGCTCCCCTATACCTCGATCGCTCAATTGCCGGAAACCCTGCCATTGTTTCCGCTTGCGGGCGCTTTGCTTTTGCCGCGCGGACAGGTGCCGTTCAATATTTTCGAGCCGCGCTACCTCACCTTGATCGATGACGCGCTGGCGGGAGACCGCCTTGTCGGGATGATCCAGTTCGAGCCCAAGAAATTCAGCGTAACCGGCGAGCCTGCGCTCTACCCTGTGGGCACGGCCGGGCGGATCGTCCATTTTTCGGAAACCGAAGATGGCCGCTATCTGGTGCAACTGGCCGGAGTTGCGCGCTTTCGGTTGCGGGAGGAAACGCTGGCCCCTACGCCCTATCGGCAAGCGCGGGTGGATTTTGCGCCCTATGCGCAGGATCTGGAGGCGGGGGCCGGGGAAACACAGGTCGATCGCGAGGCGGTTCTTGTGGCCCTGCGTGCCTATTCCCAGGCGCATGATCTCCCGATTGATTGGGATAATGTGGGTGAAGCGCCCAACGAAGCTTTGGTCAATGCGCTGTCCATGCTCGCCCCTTTTGGGCCGGGGGCCAAACAAGCCTTGCTGGAAGCCGCCGACCTTAAAACGAGAGGCGATATGCTGGTCGCCTTGACCGAAATGGATCTTGCCAAATCGGGCGATCACACCGCCCCGCATTTGCAATAAACGTGGCAAAAAATCTGGCGCCTTTGCGCTAAAAGGCCCAAGGCATCTGCACAAGGATCTCCTCTTATGTCTATTCCCCCCGCCTCCTTAACCCGGCAAGAAACCAGGCAAGAAACCTGGCAAGAAGAAAACCTTCAACCGTCCTTTGCCGCCCAAAGGGGCATGGACCCCAAATTGCTGGAATTGCTCGTGTGCCCTGTTACCAAAACCGCCTTGAGCTTTGATGCCATGCGCGGTGAACTGGTCAGCGTGGTTGCCAAGCTCGCCTATCCTATCCGCGAAGGCATACCGATCATGCTGCCCGAAGAAGCGCGGCGGCTCGAAGACCTGTAGCTGGAACGCCCATAGAAGGGATCAACGCCCGGCATGCCGCAACGCTTGCAGGGCCGGTTTTGGCGCGCGCAGGGGCTGGGCAAGTGGTTTTCGAGGTATAAAGAAACGTTAATTTTTTTGTCGCATTTTGATGCTAAAGAAGAAGCGAATCAGGCTTGCGAAGAAATCAAGAGATTTGGCGTTTATGATAAAGAAATCGGTTTCCCTGGCCTTTGCCGCGTTGATTGGTTTGCCGATCTGGATTGCGAACTCCTCTGGTGAGCCAGGGCCGGGCGTCTCCATGGATCGCCCGCGCGATTTCGTGATCGCGGGCGATGACGGCTATGGCACGCAGGAATGCCTCAAAGCCGGTACGGAATGCGGATATGTGATCGCCAATTCCTTGTGCAAGGCCAAGGGGTTTATGGCCGCACTGGCGTATCGCGAGCTGGCATCCGATGAAATTACCAAGGCTATCCCCAAGCATAATGCTGAAGCCTTGCCGGCCAAAAACTACCTGATTTCCTGCCGCGACTGATATGCGCGGGCATGACTTGCCTTGTCCGGTATAACGTGCCTTGCGCGGGCGGTTATGCCCGCCGCCCCGCAGTCGATCGCTTTTAAGGCTTGCTTTCCCGTGGTGCGCCCGTAAATTGCGGGCAAGAGGTGGGCATGGTTGAAAATCCATGCGCCCGGATTGCGCCTGCACGGCAAGGAGCCAAGCCAACATGATCGAACGCCTTCTGGAACGGTTTTTGTTTTCGAGCCGCTGGTTGCTTGCACCGTTTTATGTCATGCTCGTGGCGGCTTTGGTCGCGCTGCTGATCAAG
>CAZGKS010000048.1:0-10881 GCA_964526275.1 uncultured Methylobacterium sp.
GGCACGCGCTCCCGCCCGATTTCTGACAGGTTGGGTACAGCATCGATCAGCAGGCGCGTATAAGGGTGGTGGGGATCCTCGAACAGCGCATCGCTATCTTGCACTTCAACAAGGCGTCCAAGATACATGACACCAATCCGGTGTGCCATGTGCCGAACCACCGCAAGATTGTGCGAGATAAAGAGATAAGTCAGGCCCAGCCGCTCCTGTAATTCGCGCATCAGGTTGAGGATCTGCGCCTGCACCGAGACATCCAGCGCTGATGTCGGTTCGTCGCAGACGATAAAGCTTGGCTCCGAGGACAGCGCACGGGCAATGGCTATGCGCTGGCGCTGACCGCCCGAGAATTGGTGGGGATATTTGGTGCCATCGCGCGGCGAAAGTCCAACCAAGGTGAGTAGTTCATCGACCCGGTTCGCGCGGCTCATCGCATCGCGCCGCAGGCCGATCGCCGCCATCGGTTCAGCGATAATATCGCGCACCCGCCAGCGCGGGTTGAGCGAGGCATAGGGGTCTTGAAAAATCATCTGGACCATGCCGGGGCGCGGTGTCTCGCCGGGTTTCAGCCCGCCGAATTGCACGCTCCCGCCTGTCGGCTCCAGCAAGCCAACCACCATTTTGGCAACGGTCGATTTGCCGGAACCCGATTCGCCGACAAGGGCAAAGGTTTCACCCTTGCGGATTTCAAAGGAAACCCCATCCACCGCCGTGAGAATGAGCCGCCCCTCGCGGGCGACAACGCGCTCCAGCCACGGCTTCGAGACATCGAAGACGCGGCGCAGGGCATCGATCCGGACAACGGGCTCTGTCATGCTGTGGCCCTGTCGTTGCCAGCATCCACCAGCCAGCAGGCCGCTTTGCTCGCACCGGCATCCATGAGGTTGGGGCGTTCAAGGCGGCATCGTGCGAAGGCGCGCGTGCACCGCGGCGCAAAAGCACAACCGGCAGGGATGGCATCAAGCCTGGGCATCGAGCCGGAAATCTGCGTTAACCGGTTCAGACGTTTGTTGAGCGCCGGAATAGCCCCCATCAGGCCGGAAGCATAGGGATGCTGCGGGTTTTCGATCACATCCTTCACCGGGCCGATTTCCACCACCCGCCCGGCATACATCACGGCCACGCGATCCGCAGTTTCGGCGATAACGCCCATATCGTGGGTGATCAGCATAACAGCCGTGCCCCGTGTCCGGCACAGCCGCTTCAGCAAGGTGATGATCTGCGCCTGCACCGAGACATCGAGCGCCGTTGTTGGCTCATCGGCGATCACCAGATCCGGTTCGGCGGCGAGTGCAAGCGCGATCACCACGCGCTGGCGCATGCCGCCGGAAAATTCGTGCGGATAGGCATCGATCCGGTTTTCTGGGGCAGGAATGCCCACTTCGGTCAGCAAAGCAATGGCACGATGGCGCGCTTGTGAAGGATTCATGCGGGAATGGGTCTGGATTGTCTCGATCAGCTGATCGCCGATCCGGAATACCGGGTTTAAGGAGGTCAAGGGATCTTGAAAGATCATGCCGATGCGGCGCCCGCGAATGGCCCGCATTGCGCTTGCCGAGAGGGTATCAATCCGCGTGCCATTGAGCAGAATTTCACCACCTACAAGGCGCCCAGGGTGTTCGACAAGCCCAATGATAGCGGAGCCGGTCAGCGATTTTCCAGCCCCTGATTCTCCCACAACGCCGAGCACCTCGCCGGGCTCGATTGTAAAAGACACATCGTCCAGCGCGCGCAAGACGCCATGCCGGGATGAAAATTCAAGCGTGAGGCCCTTGACATCGAGAACCGGGGCCTTCGCCATCAGCGCAGCCTTGGGTTAAGCGCATCGCGCAGCCAATCGCCGAGCAGGTTGATGGTCAGCGCAAGGATAATAAGCGTGATCGCGGGAAAGAACAGGATCCACCATTCGCCAGAAAACAGGAATTGCTGCCCCACGCGGATAAGCGTCCCGAGCGAGGGTTGCGTTGGCGGCATGCCAACCCCGAGGAAGGACAAGGTCGCCTCCTCGATCACGGCGAGCGCAAGGTTGATCGTGGCGATCACCGTCACGGGCCCCATCACATTGGGCAAGATATGTTTGACCATGATAACAAGCGGAGATCGACCA
This sequence comes from uncultured Methylobacterium sp., assembly GCA_964526275.1. GTDB lineage: Bacteria > Pseudomonadota > Alphaproteobacteria > Rhizobiales > Beijerinckiaceae > Rhabdaerophilum. The sequence goes on from CAZGKS010000048.1 coordinate 2,105, forward strand.
ATGACCCGGGCCGCTTGCACATATTCCTTGTTTTTCTCGACCATCGTGGAGCCACGTACCGTGCGCGCATATTGCGCCCAGTTTGACAACCCGATGGCCAGAATGAGCAGGATCAGCGTTGCATCTTCCTGTTGGCTGGGCGCAATGATGCCGCGCGCGACGCCGAAAACCAGCAGCGCAATCAGGATTGCCGGAAAGGAGAGCTGGATATCCGCAATCCGCATGATAAGGCTTTCGGTCTTGCCGCCCACATACCCCGCGATCAACCCAAGCAGTACACCGAACAGCGCGGAAAACAACACCGAAGCAGCCCCCACCAGCAGCGATACCTGTGTGCCGTAAAGCACCGCGGAAAACATGTCCCGGCCTTGACCATCGGAGCCGAAAACAAAGCTTTTCTGCGTGAATTCATTCGGGTGTCCTGGCGGCGTGAGCCCTTCCATCAAGTTCAGGGCGGCCGGATTAAAGGGGTCTTGCGGCGCATAAAGCGGCGCTAGAATGGCCCCCAGGATCATCACAATCGAGACAAAGGCGGAGACGATCGCCACAGGCGAATGCCGGAATGACCAGCCTATATCGCTGTTCCAAGCGCGGCGAAGCCATGAACCTTCGCCAACAGGGGGAGCAGGGGGCACAGAAATATCTGCCATCGCCTAGTTCCCCTTCGCAAGGCGTTGGCCGGAGCGCAGCCGCGGATCAAGCAAAAAATACAACAGATCGACGATCAGGTTCACGATAACAAAGACCCCTGCAACAAACATCAGATAGGCCGCCATGACCGGAACATCGGCAAATTGCACGGCATTGACGAAAAGAGCGCCAAGCCCCGGCCACTGGAATACGGTTTCGGTGACAATTGCAAAAGCGATCACCGAACCAAGCTGAAGCCCGGCAATCGTCACCACCGGCACGAGGGTGTTTCGCAAGGCATGCTTGAGTTCAATCGTACGCTCGGCGATCCCGCGTGCTCTGGCGAAGCGAATGAAATCGGTGCGCATGACCTCCAGCATTTCCGAGAGTACAAGCCGCATGATCAGCGTGAGCTGGAAGAAGGCAAGCGTGAGAACCGGCATGATGAGCGATTTTTGACCAGACGGGGTGAGCAATCCGGTTGACCACCAGCCTATCATGACGGTCTCTCCGCGCCCGAAGGAAGGCAACCACCGCAGTTCGACAGCAAAGAGATAGATCAAGCCGATACCGATCAGAAACGTTGGGAGCGACACGCCGATCAGGCTGATCGCCATGATGGCACGGGAGAGGAAGCCGGTGCGGTTGATGGCGGCATAAACACCGAGCAACACGCCCATAACGGTCGCAAGCAGGGCCGAAAGAACCGCCAGTTCTACGGTTGCGGGCAAGCGTTCCTTGATGACATCTGCAACTTTTCGCCCTTGTCGGTAGGACACACCGAATTCACCTTGCGCCGCATTGCCGATGAACCGTGCAAACTGCACGGGCCAAGGGTCATTCAGGCCCAGCCTTTCCGAGAGGGCCTGCCGGTCCTGCAAGGTTGCTTCCTGTCCCAGCATGTTGGCAACAGGATCGCCGACAAAGCGGAACATGGAGAACGAGATAAACGCAACCGCCACAAGGACAAGAGTTCCTTGAGCGAGCGAGCGGATAGAATAAGCGAACATGGCGGAGCACAAAAGGGCAGCGGAGTTAAAACTCCGCCGCCCGTTACCTTAGCTACGCTTGAACGTGACGAATTTCAGCTTGGGCTGGTTCGACACGTCAACGGGAATATCCAAGGTGTTTTTCATGCCATAAGACAAGGCTTGATGATGCAGGGGGATATAGACAATATCGGTCTTCAATTTGGCCCAGATTTTGGCAACCGTTGCATCCCGCTTGGCAAGATCTGTTTCGGCGGAAAGCGATTGGATCAAGGTCTCCATCTCGGGGTTCGAATATCGCGTGGCGTTCCAGCTGCCGCGAGAACCTTCGCGTTTATGATAGAGGAACGAGAAGATATAGTCGGAATCGAAGGTCGGGACGCCCCATCCAAGCAGGAAGAAATCTGTTTCCGGGGGGTTTTTCTGGATCATCGGGAAGTGCAGCGATTTGGACTGGCTGACCAAGTTCACCTTGATGCCAATGGCGCCCCACATACCCACAGCCGCTTGGCAGATCGCCTCGTCATTGACGTAGCGGTCGTTGGGGCAATGGAGTGTGGTGGTGAAGCCGTTGCCATAGCCTGCCTCAGCGAGGAGTTTTTTTGCGGCTGCCACATCGGTAACCGGGGCGGTGTCCAGTTCCTTGGTCCAACCGCTCACGAAGGGAGGCATGAGGATGCCGGTTGGCACGCTTTCGCCGCGCATCACCACCCGCTGGATGGCGGTGCGGTTGATCGCCATGTTCATGGCCTGGCGCACGCGCAGATCCGCGAACGGGTTCTTGCCCTCGACATTGTCGGATTTGAGATCCGCATCCCCCACATTGAAACCAAAGAAAATCGTGCGGTTTTCAGGGCCTGAATTTACCTTCAAGGCCTTGTCTTGGCGCAGGCGCTCAATATCCTGAACCGGCAGATCTTGCACGAAATCGACATTGCCCGACAAAAGTGCGGCAACGCGCGTCGCATCCGCCTTGATCGGGGTGTAGATCACTTCCGTAATTTCCAGTGGAACCTGCCCTTTGCCCCAGTAAGCTTCGTTGCGGCGCATCACGGTGCGCACATCCGGCTCACGGGTGACAAGCACGAACGGCCCGGTGCCATTGGCGTTACGGACCGAGAAATTTTCTTCCTTATTTTTGAAATCCTGCACTTTGACGGCGTTGTTTTTCTCGGTCCAGCCCTTGTCCATGATGAACAGGTCACTGAGGTTGTTCGCCAGAAGCGGGTTTGGGGCCTTGGTCTTGATGTGCACGGTGAAGGCATCGACCTTCGTTACGGATGCGACAGACGTGAGCAGCCCCTTCATATCGGATGTGGGCTGCATGGCGCGCTCTAGGGAGAATACGACGTCATCGGCGTCAAATTCCGCACCGTCATGGAACTTTACTCCCTGACGGAGCTTGAATTCCCACACAAGCGGATCGGAAGTGATCTTCCAGGAGGTGGCGAGCGCTGGCAATTGCTTGCCTGCATGGTCGCGGATAATCAAGGGTTCATAGATCTGATGGGCGAGAGCGTGTGTCGGCCCCTCGTTTTGCGCATGCGGGTCCATGGTCAACGAATCGCCGGAACGCGCCCATTTGACAGATCGCGCATCGGCAGATGAAACCAACATCGTGGTTGCGGCCAGTGCGGCAAGCAGTGCCGTGAAGGTAGTTTTCATTGTTTACTCCCCATTTTTACCGACCCCTTACGGAGCGCTATTTTTCATAGCTTAGACCAGTTTTATGGAGATTGTCACGGGGATTCGCAACGCCAGACAAGCAGGCTCCCGCATGCGGGCTCCTGCCATTTCAGCCTTCAAAATCGTGCCATTTTGTCTGGGGTCAGGAGGTTATGGCCCTGGTGATTGCGCGCCCTGTTACAGCCGATCTACCGTACCATGATGCTATGGTGCGGCGATGCTATGGTGCGGCCTTTTGCGATCAAGTGGGCGCTATTGGATCGCAAAAGGCTTGGGTGCAGGGCACGCAATCTTTCCGGCTTGCAAGCAATCCTGCCTGCTTAGCGCCCGCCCCCGGAGGGATCGTACCCACGCGGGATTTTCACGCCATGGCGGGTATAGCGGTTATAGGGGTCAACAATCGGGCGGCGCTGCACCGGCAGAGGCCGGTAATAGGGGTCCTCGTAAGGATCTGCCTCGTAATAGCTTGGGGCTCCCACACCGCCGTAGCGTGGATCCTCGTAATACCGTGCGTGCGGATCCTCGTAATAGCGCGCGCGCCGATTATCGTAATAGGTTTGGCGCTGGTGTGAATTGGCGATGATCGCCGTGCCGATAAGGGCCGCGCCGATCAAGCCAAAGGCCAGCGCGGCATCGTTATTGCGGCGCACGGGGCGGCGGTGATGGCGCGGGGCGTATTGCACGTTCTGGGTCAAGCTGGCTTCGGGGGCTGCCCATGCCGCCGCATTTCCGAACGGGCGAGCCATCGATGTCTGCGGCAAGGCGCCTACCAGCACCAAGGCCAACAAGCCCGCTGTGATGCCTGTCCTGGCAGGGCGTGACAACAGCTTGGTTGTTACAGAAGATACTTTTGTGGAAGGTGCGGTCATGGTGTGCCCCATTGCAAGGGAAGAGGGTGCGACCCCATGGTCAGCCCCATCGCCCTTTATCCCTGTTAAATAGAAGATGGGCGCTAAATGCAGCCTGAACGCATCTGACAGAAATACAAAAACGATCAATCCCACGAAAAATATGTGTCCCGCGACAAATATTTGTGCGGCGTGTATCTTACAAGGCTTTATCTTATAAGCCTTCATTCCATAATACATGGGGAATTAAAGAAATGGGGAGTTAAAGAAATGGATAATTAAAGAAATGGAGGGCTGACGGCACGCCGCAGAAGCGGCCGCACGCGCCCATATTTCGCGCCCATATTTCAAGCCAAAGGGCGGCTAACCGGCCTTTTGAGAAATCCGGGGGCTTTGTAGCCTCCGGATTGCCGCGTTTAAGCGCTATTGCGCGATTCAGGCGGTTTCGAGATCCGGAATACGCAAGATCTGTCCCGGATAGATCTTGTCCGGATGCGTCAGCATCGGTTTATTCGCCTCAAAAATCACGGGATATTCATCGCCATTGCCCTTGCCGTAATTCGCTTCCGCGATTTTCCACAGGGTATCGCCTTTTTTGACCTCATACATGCGGGCAGGCTTGGTTTCGGTATTGACGATCAGGTTGGAATCGATGGTTGAAACCCCCAATGTATTGCCAAGCGCCAGAATAATCTTTTCAGCCTGTTCTGTATCGGTCGTGGTGCCGCCTACCGTGATCTTGTTGCCATCGACTTGAATATCAAGCCCATCGACCGAGAGCCCGTGTTTGGCGATTTCCTTGGCGAGGGCATCGGCCGGGGCAGCCTGCGCTTCGCTGGCGCCGAAAAGTTTCTCGCCAACGGTATGAATGAAATTAAAAAGGCCCATGGGGTTCTCCTGTAGGATCAAGGCGCGAACACGAGCGCGCCTTCGGTTGAAATCGGTGTTTATTAAGGCGCAAAATGCGCGCTTCGGCCAGACTTATTTCAAGGTTGGGTCCGTTTTATGGGGCGATCGCGAATCGGGCAACGCCAGCGCAGTCGCCAGCGCAACAAAACAGGCCAGCGGCAGGTTTTCCGGACGCTCGGTGCCGCTCAACCCCGCTGCCAGCAGCAGGGGGGCAGGGTCCCCCAACGCCTTGAGGCTGGCGCGGAGCATCTTGCGGCGTTGCCCAAAGGCGGCCGCCGTTACTTTTTCAAGGGCGGGGAGGGGGCAAGGCAGCGGCTGCGGGCGCGGCACGAGCAGGACAACGGAGGATGTAACCTTGGGGGGCGGGGTAAAGGCGGAAGGGGGGAGATCAAACAAGATTTTGGTCTCGCAGCGCCAATTGGCCAGCACCCCCAGCCGCCCCCAATCGGCGGGGCGATCGGGCGTGGCGGTAATGCGCAAGGCGACCTCGCGCTGGAACATCAGGGTCAGGCTGTCATAAAAGGGCGGCCAGATCGGCAAGCGCAGCCAGTTGATCAGCAATTGCGTGCCGACATTATACGGCAGATTGGCAACAATCTTGACGCGTTGCCCGGCCAGAAGCGGGCTTGGATCGATCGCAAGGGCATCCCCGCCCATCACGTGGAGGCGTCCGGGATAGGTCGCGCTAATTTCCGCCAGGGCGGGCAGGCAACGCGGATCGTGCTCAATGGCAACTACGCGGTCCGCGCCATTTGCCAGCAAGGCGCGGGTAAGCCCGCCGGGGCCGGGCCCGATTTCTAACACCGTGAAGCCAACCAGCGGCCCGGCAAGCCGTGCGATCTTGCCGGTAAGGTTGAGATCGAGCAAAAAGTTCTGGCCCAGCGCCTTTTTGGCCTCCAGCCCATGGGTCTGGATAACCTCTCGCAGCGGCGGCAGGGGGAGGGGGCCAAGGCTGGGTGGCTGTGCCAGCAAACGGGTCTGCGGAAGATCTGCGGTCATGGATCCGGGCGCTTGGAGGTCTGCCGTTGACGGGGCGTTATGCCTTCGGGGGGAGGGGGGAGGTCGTGCGGGAGGCTGCGGCCAATGGGCATCAGCGATGCACGATTTTTGCCTTTTTGCGCAACGATTCGAGATAGACCTTGGTGTTGTCGGCCATTTTTTTCGCGGCTAATTCAGTCGCCACGTCAGAAGGGGCGACGCTGGCAAGCCCTTCGCGGGTTTTTTTCTCGCAGACCACTACCAGTTCAATGCCTTGCGGCGTTGCCGAGGGCGGTGTCATGCGCCCGACCGGGGTTTTTTCCAGCAGCTTTACCAGCTCCTTGGATAAATCGAGCGAGGAGCGGATCATCACCGGGCGAATGGCGACTTCCGGCAGTTTGCGCAATTCGTCAAGGCTGCCCTCGCAATCGGTCACGCGGCCGCGCGCGGCATTGGCCGCCGCCAGCCGCGCCCCCGGATTAGTCCCCTGGGGGACGATAAAGAGCACCGGCTGAAGGTGGTATTCTACGATTTTATCGAGTGCCGCGTTGCGTTTGGCAACTTCGGCATTGACCTCTTCATCATTGACTTGCGTGCCCTTGCGGGCCTGATCGCGCAACAAGGTTCCCCATGCCAGATCCGCCCGGATTTTTTGCTTGAGAGCGTCTGGCTGGATGCCTGCGCGGCTAAGATTGGCTTCAAATTCGCGCACACTGAGTTTGTTGGCGCGCGCCAGACGCGCAAATTCAGCCTCCGCCCCCTCTTCTGTGACGCGGTAGCCGATTTCCCGCGCTTCAAAAAGCTTGGCCTTGTCATCGATCAGTTCCTGCAACCCGCTCCGGCGATCAAGGTTGCGACGATCGATAATCGCCGCCAGGCGGATGCGCTGCTCCACGTCGAAACTGGTAATTGCCTCCCCGTTGACGGTCACCAGAACGGTTTGCGCCTGCGCTTGGTGGAGGCTCCCCGGAAAGAGGATCAGGGCAGCAAAGGCCAGCAAGGCCCACACCCGCCCCTGGAAAGCCGGATAAACAGCGCGCAAAAGGCGGCTCATTGTTGCGAACTCCGTTGCGAGAGCGATACATCGCCCAGATCCTTGAGTTCAAGGCGCAGGACAACCGCCGTATCCTTGCGGGTATTGCTTTGCTGATACCCCGAGGTCAGACGGCTGTAAGACAAGGAAAGATCTGTACATTCATCCTTGTAGCCAAGCCCGAGCGCCAAGCCGATCGGCGCGGCTATATCGCCGCCGCCGGGGCTTCCGGTGCGCCGTAACAAATAGCGGTCGAGATCAAACAGAGCGGAGCCGAAAATATAGGTATTTTTGGGCAAGGAAACATGCGTGCCGAGATAAAGCCCTTCGCGGCGTAAATTATACCCCAGATTGGGCTGGGAGGCGATGCGGGTATACAGTGCATTGATGCTCACGCGGGCGGTGAGCTGGCCCCGCGCTTCGATATCGATGCGGTTGGGGCGGAGATTGTTTTCATCGAGCCGGGTGCGGATCGAGAAATGCGCCCGGCTGCTGGGTTCAAACGAGGCGCTGGCGATATAATCGGAGCGCTTGTGTTGCAGCCCGCTATCGAGCCCGGTATTGGCCAGATCGTATTGGGCGAAGGAATTACGGCCTGAAAGCTGCCGAGATTGCCCGAACAGCAAGGTCCCCATCGCGCCATTATTTAGCCGCAGCGCGTAACGCAGACCATAATTAACGCGTGTCCCGCCCTCGATCCGGTCGTAGCCCGAAAATTTGTTGAGCGCAAACAGGTTGGTATCGTCGAAGACGAGGCTTTGCGAATCCTCGTTGGGCAGGTTGCCGATCCGGGTTTCGTTGGGGCGGGCGATGATCTGGGCGATAGGCTCCAGATGATGCGTGCCAAAGGCGCTTTGCGCGATAAAGGGATAGCGGTATTCCAGCCCGATACGCGGCATGGTGCGCGCAAGGTAATTGTCTGAATTTCCGGTGAAGAAATTGTTCTGCTGGTTATTGCCATATTGCCCGCTGCCAAAGATGTCTGCGGGGTTGTTGTAGCCGGTCTTGTTGAGGTTGAGCCAAGCCAGATCCCCGCGCATGCCGATAAAGGGCGTCCATTCTTGCCCCAAAGGATCGATGAAACGCCGCTTCCAGCCAATATCGAGGCTGGTACGCGCATATTGTCCGGCAACGCCGCGCAGCAAGCAATCCCCCGGGCGATACGCACCGCCTGCTGCGGTCGCGCAGGCGCTGTAATAGCCTTCGCCGGGGCCATAAATCAGGCGCGTGGGCGAAAAGCCCGGATTGGTTGGGTCCAGCGGTTGGTAGAAGGCCGCCTCGCGGTTGATGATCGCGGCATTGGCGGTCACGCGCAGCTCCCCGCCGATCTTGTCAGGCGTAAAGCGGCGGTCGTAATCCAGGCTTGGCAGGGCCGTGCCGATTTGCGGCTGCCAATCATGCGTGGAAAGCCCCAAAAAGTGATAGACGGAGAGATCGACCCAGCTTTTATTCCCTTGCCCGCGCAGATAAGCGCTGGAAACCATTTCCGAAAAATAGGTGCTGGTTGCACCCTGCATCTGGGCGATGCGGTAATCGCTGAAGTAGAATTTATCGGTCGCTACGGTGCCGTTCCAGCCAAAGGTCCAGAATTTATTGAGGCGGAAATCCCCGGTTGTATTGAGTGAGCCGCGGAAGGTGCGGCTGCCCGCGCCCAGATAGCTCTCGCTGGGGAAAGCAGAGCCATCCTGCTGTGCAATACCATTG
>CAZGKS010000049.1:0-10833 GCA_964526275.1 uncultured Methylobacterium sp.
GATGTCGGGCAAAAGCCGGTCAGCGCGCGCGAAGCGATCGCTTCGGGCGAAGTGCGCATGGCGCCGCAAACGCTGGCGCTGATCCGCGCGGGGCAGGCCAAAAAGGGCGATGTGATCGCCACCGCCCGCATCGCCGGGATCATGGCAGCCAAGCGCACGCATGAGCTTATCCCGCTGTGCCATGCGTTGCTGCTGACCAAAGTGACGGTCGAGATCGAGGCCGATGATACCCTGCCCGGCTTGCGCGTGCGCGCGCTGGCGCGGGTTGGCGGACAAACCGGCGTGGAAATGGAAGCGCTGACCGCGGTTTCCGTGGCGTGCCTGACCATCTATGACATGGCCAAAGCGGTCGATCGCGGTATGGTGATCGGTGCCATCCGCCTGCTGGAAAAATCGGGCGGGGCCTCCGGCACGTGGAAGGCCGAACCATGAAGAGGCTGCCCCTCCAGCGCCAGGGCTTGCGGCCATGATCTCGACCGCGCAGGCGCAGGCGCAGGTGCTGGCCATCGCCACGGCGCGGCCACGCCAAACCGAAACCGTGCGCGTTGAGCACGCGGGCGGGCGGGTGCTGGCGGCCCCTGTGCAAGCGCTGCGCACGCAGCCCCCCTTCGATCTTTCCGCCATGGATGGCTATGCCCTGCGCGCGGCCGAAAGCGCCCAAAGCCTGCACGTGGTGGGGGAAAGCGCCGCCGGGCGCCCTTATCCGCATGCGCTCCGGCCTCGCGAGGCGGTGCGTATTTTTACCGGCGCTGTGATACCGCAAGGGGCCGATTGCGTGCTGGTGCAAGAAGACGCCCTGCGTGAGGGCGCGCAGGTGCGCGCTGGCGCCGTGCTGGCCGCCGGAACCTTCGTGCGGCAAAAAGGGCGGGATTTCACGGCGGGAGCACCCGCTTTAGCGGCCGGTCTTGTGCTCGATGCGCCTAAAATCGCCCTGATCGGCGCGATGGGGCATGCCCATGTGCCGGTTTATGCGCGGCCTAAAATCGCGCTCCTTTCAACCGGGGATGAATTGCTCGCCCCCGGCGAAACCGGCACGCCAGACCAGATCATCTCCACCAATGCCTATGCGCTGGCGCATCTGCTGACCCAAGCGGGGGCGCAAACGCGCGATTTCGGCATTGCCCGCGATACCGCAGCAAGCCTTGATGCCGCGCTCGACGCCGTGGCGGAATGGGGAGCCGATGCGCTGATCACCTCCGGGGGGGCTTCCGTGGGGGCGCATGATCTGGTCCGCCCGGTGCTCGAAGCGCGGGGGGCACAGCAGGCCTTTTATAAAATCGCCATGCGGCCCGGCAAACCGCTCAATTTCGGGCAATGGCCCTATTCACCCGAACACACCATGCTGGTGCTCGGCTTGCCGGGCAACCCGGTCTCCTCGTTTGTCGGCGGGGTGTTGTTTGCCCGCCCGATGGTGCGGGCTTTGGCGGGCGAAGACGGCGATCTTTTGCCGCCGCGCGTGCCTGCCCGGCTTGGCCGTGCGCTCAAAGCCAATGATGCGCGCGAAGACTATCTGCGCGCCAGCCTTATGCGGCTTGGGCCCGAGGGTGCGCCAGATCCCGCTGGCGCGCTGGTGGCGACCGCCTTTGCGGATCAGGATTCCTCGCTTCTTTCCGTGTTGGCGCAAGCGCAGGCGCTGTTGATCCGCCCCGCTCATGCCCCCGCTGCCCAAGCCGGGGAGGCGTGCAAGGTGGTTGTGCTTTAGGCTCAGGTTTTTGCTGTAAACGCGCAGGCATAAATTGCATTAAAACACGTTTTATTTGTCTGTTTTTTTGCTATTTTGCACGCCTTGCGCATTCGGCGGCTGTGTGCAACTATCGTATGTGGCTATCATGTAGGGAATGACCCCATGGATAGCTTGGGGTAACCTCCCGCTTCCCGCCGTCAAGGAGAGATCAATGAAAAAACGCATTCTGGCTGTGGTGGCTCTATGTGCCCTTGGTGTAACCGGCGCGCTGGCGCAAGCCTCCGCGATTGCGGAACGCCAAGCCTTGCTCAAGGAGATGGCGGGGGCTGTGAAGCCTGTAGGCTTGGTGCTGCGCGGGGAAGCCCCGGCAGATGTCGCGCTCGCTCAAAAGGCGCTGGATACGATTATCCAGAACGGCGCGAGCGTGAAAGGTAAATTCCCGGCCGATTCGCAAACCGGCAAAACCGAAGCCTTGCCGGTCATTTGGCAGAACAAGGCGAAATTCGACGCTCTGTTCGATAAATTGGTCGCCGATGCCAAAGCCGCCAAGCTCGCTATCAAAGATGAAGCCAGCCTGAAGGCCGAAATGCCGAAAGTTCTGGCCAATTGCGGCGCCTGCCACAATGAGTTCCGCGCCAAATAAGCGCCGCGCTTGCAGGGCGTGCCGGGTATTGTGCTTACAACACCCGGCATTTTTCTGCTGCGGCGCTCAAAGGCGCGTTTCTGCTTTCACGCAGGTGGAGCATACGCCGTGCCGTATGACGGTGGTGTATCGGCTGTGTCTTGACGGTTGCCGGTTGACCGAAACGACCCCTTGCTGAAGCCTTTCTGGGTTCCCCCTTCTTGGGGGCACCCTTCCTGGGGGTGCCCTTCCTTGGCAAAATCTGCCTTCCTGAAATTTTCCTTCCTGAAATTTTCCTTCCTGAAATTTTCCTGGGTGCAACAATGACCCCTCCCGAATTCCCCCAGGGCTCTCCCCTCCCGCAGACCGGGGCGGCGCTTTCCCCCGAGGTTCCGGTTTGGGATCTGCCGTTGCGGCTCTTTCATTGGGCGCTGGTGGTGTGTGTGGTCAGCGCCCTGCTCAGCCATAAGCTGGCCGTGCCTTTGGGCGATTTTTCGCTGCGTTGGCATCGCTGGAATGGCTATGCCGTTCTGGTCTTGCTCGTTTTTCGCGTGCTATGGGGGATTTGGGGCGGCTCCAGCGCGCGCTTTTGCGCCTTCTGGCCCAAACCTTCCGCTATCCGGGCTTATCTGCACGGGGTGTTTCGTGGCCACAAATTGCGGTATCTGGGGCATAATCCGCTCGGCGCGCTGATGATCCTTACGCTGCTGGGCGCGCTTTGTGTGCAAGCGGGCCTTGGCTTGTTTGTCACCGAGCATAACGGCATCACCGCCGGTCCGCTGGCGCGGCTGATTTACGATGAATGGAGCGAAGCCCTCACCAAGGTGCATATCCGCTTCATGCCGATCTTGTTGGGGCTGGTGCTGGTGCATATTGTTGCCAATGTGCTCTATGGGCGGCTGGCCAAGGAGCCGTTGATCCGCGCCATGGTGACCGGCAAAAAACCGCCCATGCCTTATATCGATGCGCAGGCGGCGGTTTTTCCGCAACATGTCGGGCGGCGGGCGCTCTTGACGCTGCTGGCCGCGTTTGGCATTGTCTTTGGCGGCATTATGCTGGCAGGTGGCCGAATTTTCTGACACGGGAGGGGCTTTTGACCAACCAACACGCCGCCCTTGCCGCGCCTGCGCCGCAAAATGCCGTGCCCCAGGCGGCGTTGCCCGCGGGCCCCGTGCCTGCATCCGGCACACGGGGCGAGCGCGGTTTGGTTGCAGCGTTTGTGCTGGCGCTGGTTGCGGCTGCACTGGCTTTGTGGTGGCGCTATGGTTCGGCCATGTTCGTTGATCTTGCCAGCGCGGCCTTTGCCTTGTGCTTTTGATGGATCCTGACTTTTGATTGAAGGCGCGGTTTCAGGCAGGGCCTGATTGTGTTTCGCCTGCTTGCTTCTCCCCCGCTTGCTTCTCACCGGCCTGACGCCCGAAATTGGGCGCGGCGGTCTCCTGCCCGGAAGCGATGATCGAGCGGCGAATGGCGCGGGTGCGCGTAAACAGCGCGTGCAAAGCCTCGCCATCGCCCCAGCGGATCATGCGCTGCAGGGCCGATAAATCCTCGGTGAACCGCCCGAGCATTTCCAGAACGGCGTCCTTGTTGGTCAAAAACACGTCCCGCCACATGGTGGGGTCAGAAGCGGCGATGCGGGTGAAATCCCGAAACCCGCCTGCGGAATATTTGATCACCTCCGATTGCGTGACCTGCTCCATATCCGCAGCGGTGCCGACAATATTATAAGCGATCAGATGCGGCACATGCGAGGTGATGGCCAGCACCAGGTCGTGATGTTCGGGGGTCATGGTTTCGACATTGGCGCCCATCGCCTCCCAGAAGGCCTTTAGGCGCATCAGCGCCTGCGCATCGACCTCCGGGGGCGGGGTAAGAATACACCAACGCCCCATGAACAGATCGGCAAAGCCGGCATCCGGCCCGGAATATTCCGTGCCCGCCACCGGATGGCCGGGGATAAAATGCACCCCAGCCGCCAGATGCGGGGTAATATCGGCCACCACCGCGCCCTTGACCGAGCCGACATCGGTGAGGATCGCGCCGGGGGTGAGCGCGGGGCCGATCGCTTGCGCAATCGCGGCATTGGCCCGTACCGGCACGCATAAAATAACCAGATCCGCGCCCGCAACGCCGGTTGCGGCATCGGTTGTGGCTTGATCCGCAAGGCCCAGGGCCTGCACCCGCGCGCAAACCTCTGCGCTGGCATCCACGCAAACCAGTTCGTGGGCAAGCTTGCCCCGGCGGACCGCCCGCGCGATCGAAGAGCCGATCAACCCCAGCCCGATCAGGGTAATGCGCTCGAACATAACCACTTCCTTATAGCACACGGTTTTGCCGCACGGTTGTCCATCCCCTCCCCTGTAATCAACCCATGCGGGAGCGGCAAGCGCTTATCTGCCACACCTCTATCCGGTGCCTAGCCGGGGTCAGGAATCTGCATGGAAGGCGTGCAGCACGCGGTGGAAGACCGGCACCAGCAGCAACCCGCCGCACAGGATCAAAAACACCCCCGAATAGAGCGCATAAAAGGCCGCAAACACTTTGCCGGCGGGGGTATGGAGTTCGGCAACCGGGCCCATACCGCCCAAAATCATGGCGGCGTTGAGCAAGGCATCGAGCCAATCGAGCCCTTCAAGCGCGTGATAGCCCAGCATGCCGCCCGCCAACGAAAGGGCAAACAGCGCCAGCGTGAGCAACGACCATAGCAGCACCCGGCTGGCAAAAGCCCGGCGGGAGAGGAGCGGCTTGGTGCGGTGTTCAAACATGGGCGACCGTTGTGACAGGGGGCATGGTTGGGGCAAGGGGGCGCGGATCAGGACCCGCCCTGCCCCAGAAATGCCGTAAGCGCGGCGATTACGGCCGCATTGGCCTCCTGTGTGCCCACCGATAACCGCAGCGCATTGGCCATGCCATAAGCCTCCATACGGCGCAGAATAATGCCGCGCGCGCTCAGATAAGCGTCGGCATCCGGCGCGCGTTTACCCGCCCGGTCCGGGAAATGGAGCAGCAGGAAGTTCCCCACCGAGGGCGTGACCTTAAGGCCGATCGCGCGCAAGGCCTGTGTGAGCTGCGGCAGCCAATGCGCGTTATGGGCGTAGGCGGCATCCTCATGCGCTCTATCCGCCAAGGCCGCCACGGCAGCGGCCACGGCCCCGCCATTGGTGTTGAACGGCCCGCGAATGCGGTTGAGGGTATCCACCACCGCTTGCGGCCCATACAGCCAGCCGATCCGGGCATTGGCAAGGCCGTGAATTTTGGAAAAAGTGCGGGTCATCACCACGTTTTGATTATCGGAAACCAGTTCGATCCCGGCCATGTAATCGTTGCGGCGGACATATTCCGCATAGGCGGCATCGAGCAGGAGCAGCACATTGCCCGGCAGGCCCGCATGCAGGCGTTTGACCTCTTCAATCGGCAGATAGGTACCGGTCGGGTTGTTGGGGTTGGCCAGAAACACCAGCTTTGTGCGCGGGGTAACGGCGGCGAGCAGGGCATCGACATCGGTCGTGAAGTCTTTTTCCGGCGCGATTACCGGGGTTGCCCCTGCGGCCAGCGTGGCAATGCGATAGACCAGAAAGCCGTATTGCGAATACAGCCCCTCATCGCCATGCCCCAGATACGCGCTGGCGAGCAGCGAGAGCAGTTCATCCGAACCCGCACCGCAGACAAGGCGGTTGGGGTCGAGCCCATAGCGCGCGCCAATCGCGTTGCGCAAGGCTTCCCCCGTGCCTTCCGGGTAGCGCTCCAGATGGTCAGAAGCCGCCTTATACGCCGCGATGGCCGCTTGGGATGGCCCCAACGGGGTCTCGTTGGACGATAATTTATGCAGCTTCACCCCCGGCGGGGCATTGGATTTACCGGGCACGTATAACTCGATCTGGGCCAGCTCGGCACGCGGTTGCGGCGCAAGGGGGGCAGACAGGGTGGAGGCAGACAGGGTGGGGGCAGACAGGGTGGGGGCAGACATGGCAAACTCCAGACAAGATGCGCTTTACCCAACCCGAAAGGCGCGCGACTGTTCTCTCGGCAGGCCTTGTAACCCTAAACCATTTTTTGCGCGGGTCGATCCCTGTTTGCCACAAAAATGAATCGCGCCCGCAGGATACACGGCAAAGCTCCCATACCGAATCAAGGACCTACTTCATCAAGGACCTGCTTCATCAAGGGCCTACTTCCAGCACCCGCCCGAAACTTCAGGATACGCGGCAAAAAACACAAAGCCTACGCGCCTGTTGTCCCGAGTTCGCAAAAAGATTCAAGGGCTTTTGAATATGAATCAAGAAACGCATTCAATGCATTGATATATTTTTGTTTTTATCCGTTCGGCAACACAAAGCGTGCCGCGTGACAGCCGATTTCTGTATAGCGCATGGGGGCGCATCCGGCCTGTTCCAAAGCTGTGCGCACCGCCTCAGGCGCCACCGTAACCGGATGCGCGATCAGCGCTTTGGCGCCTACCGCATCGCCAGCCCCTGCGATCCGCTCGGCCCCCAAGGCGATCAGGGCGGCATCGGCATCGCGCCGCCAACGCTCTGCGTGCAGCGAAGCGATAAGGGTTTCCCGCGCCAAGCCTTCCTTTTGCGGGCGCGCGATCACAAAAACCGGCAGGGATGCGGGGTGATCCGCGCGCTCGGCAAAGGGCAGCCGTGCGATAATTTTGGGTGCGTTTTCAGCCTCCAGCCCTTTCCACCAAGCGCCCAGATGCGCCGATTGCGCGATATGGAACATGCCCAGATCGCCTCTGGAAACCCCGACCGCCGCAATCACCGCCGTAGCATCGGCCATGGGCACCAGCGGCACGGTGAAGCCGAAATGAAAGCGCATGCTCTCGCGCATGGCAATCGCATCGCCGGAAAGGTCGGCATGCACGCGGTAGGGCACCTGCGTGTAGGTGGAGGTTGCCAGCAGAACCCGCCAGATATTTTCGGGTGTATCGAGCGGCCAGCGCCCGGCATCGCGCAGCACGATAGAGCGCATCAGCTCCGCCTCGCGGTCCGGACGAAAGGCGGAGCCCTGGTCGCCAGCGGCCTTTTTGGCGGCGATCACCTCCCCCACCACTTCCCCGCGTTCCACCAGCAAGGCATGCATGGCGGTATCGATCCGGTCGATCTCCTGGCGCAAACGCGCCAGCGGGCGGGGGGATTGGGGCATGGGGCCTCGCGAAAAAATACCGACACGCCTTTGTGATAAAGCCGCATGCGCGGGCGAGCAAGGGGCGAATAGCCCCGAAAACTTAATGAGCTGCGATTTACAAGCGCAAGCCAATTACACACACAAGCCAAGCGCAGGCCTTATCTGCGCCAGAGAACCAGCCCGCTTTTGGGCTGACGTTCAAAACAAATCCGAAAACCGACCCTGGTGCAGCAGGCCTTTTCCGTGTCGAAATATCCGCCCCATTCGTTCGTTTGACAGAACAATAACAATCTTATAAAGAATTTGTCTGGTTTGCCGGAGTGATTATGCGCATGGTTTCGCGCTCTGCCCCAAAACAAGCGCCTTTGACGTCCGCTGCGACGCCCTCTCCCGCCTCGCCCGAACGCGCAGGTGCCGCAGAACCTGTGCCCGGCTTGCGGTTATTTGTCGATCCAGTGCCGCTTGCGCTCGATTCCGGCGCGCAGATCGCCCCGCTCGAAGTGGCCTATGAGACCTATGGCCGCCTCAATGCCGACAAAACCAACGCGGTGCTGATCTGCCATGCGCTGACCGGGGATCAGTTCGTGGCCTCGCTCAACCCGGTGACGCAAAAGCCGGGCTGGTGGACCAATATGGTCGGCCCCGGAAAGCCCATTGATACCGAACGGTTTTTTGTGATCTGCTCCAATGTGATCGGCGGGTGTATGGGCTCTTCGGGCCCCTCCTCCCGCAAAAATCCCGACGCGGCAACGGGCGCTGATACCCCCCAAATGCCTGCCCAGGTTGCGGCCCCGGCCCCGGTTGCGGCCTATGGGATCGATTTTCCCGTGCTCACCATTGCCGATATGGTGCGCGCCCAAGCCCGGCTGGTCGATCATCTGGGCATTGAGCGCCTGCTGGCCGTGGTGGGCGGTTCCATGGGCGGCATGCAGGTCTTGAGCTGGGCGGCGCAGTTTCCGCAGCGGGTTTTTGCGGCCATGCCGATTGCCACCGCTGCCCGCCATTCGGCGCAGAATATTGCCTTCCATGAGGTCGGCCGGCAGGCGATCATGGCGGATCCGGATTGGCAGGGCGGGCGCTATCTCGAAGCGGGGACACGGCCGGCCAAGGGGCTTTCCGTGGCGCGGATGGCGGCGCATATCACGTATTTATCGGAACCGGCCTTGCAGCGTAAATTCGGGCGCAAATTTCAAGATCGCGACACACGAACCTTCTCCTTTGATGCTGATTTCCAGATCGAATCCTATCTGCGCTATCAGGGGATTGCGTTTGTCGAGCGGTTCGATGCCAATTCCTATCTCTATCTCACCCGCGCGATGGATTATTTTGATCTGGCCGCCGATGCGGGCGGCGGGTTGGCCAAGGCCTTTGCGCAAACCAAAACGCGGTTCTGTGTGGTCTCCTTTACCTCTGACTGGCTGTTCCCCACCCCAGGCAGCCGGGCGATTGTCCATGCGCTCAATGCTGCGGGGGCCTCTGTCTCGTTTGTCGAGATCGATTCCGATAAGGGGCATGATGCCTTTTTGCTCGATGAGCCGGTGCTGTTTGCCACAACGCGCGGGTTTCTGGAGGCCGCCGCGCGCGCCGCGATCGGGAGCGCGCCATGAAGCCTCCTGTTCCCCCGGCGCCCGGCGGGCCCGTTGCGCCCCAAGCGGCAGCAGATTTTCCCGCGGCCTTGTGCCAGAGCCGCCAGCTGCGCCCGGACCAGCAAATGCTGTTCGCGCGCGTTCCGGCCGGGGCGCGGGTGCTCGATATTGGCTGCGGTGATGGCGCGTTGCTCGCGGCTTTGGCGGCCGAAAAAGGGGTTGATGCGCGCGGGATCGAGATTTCGCGCGAGGGGGTTGCGGCCTGTGTGGCGCGCGGGCTCGCGGTTATCCAGGGCGATGCCGATACAGACCTGATCGATTATCCGGATGCGTGTTTTGATGTCGTGATCTTGTCGCAAACCTTGCAAGCGACCCGCAGGCCCCGGCAGGTGCTCGAACAGATGTTGCGGATTGGCGCCAAGGCGATTGTCTCGTTTCCCAATTTCGGGCATTGGCGCGTGCGGGCGCATCTGGCGCTTATGGGGCGCATGCCGGTCAATAAAAACCTGCCCTATAGCTGGTATGATACGCCCAATATCCATTTTTGCACCATCCGCGATTTTGTGGCTTTGGCCGAAGAGGTCGGCGCGCGGATCGAGCGGGCGGAAGCGCTCGATGCCGCTGGCCGCGCGGTCGGGGTCACGTTGCCGTGGTGGGTGTGGAACCTGCTTGGGCAACAGGGGATCTTCGTGCTCACGCGCCAAGATTAGGGGGCGGCGTGGCCAAACCCCCTCCCCCTGATCTGGTTCCTCACCCCGATTTGGTTCCTGCTCCCAAGCTCGCCCTTGCTTCCAATCGCGTTCCTGCTCCCAATCGTGTTCCTGCCAGCGGCACAAAGCTTCCGCAACCGCCAGCCCCAGGCACCACGCTGGCCGTGCGCGTAACGCCCAAAGCGGCACGGGAACGGATTGGTGAGGTGCGCGCCCTGCCCGATGGCACCCCCGAATTATGTGTGTATGTCACGGTGGCGCCCGAGGATGGCAAGGCTAATGCGGCGGTGTTGCGGCTGCTGGCCAAGCATTTCGGGGTTGCGCCTTCCAGCTTGCGCGTTATGCGCGGGGCGCAAGGGCGCAACAAGCTGGTTGGATTTTCTTGAAACGCCGGATTGACGCGCTATAAAATCATTTAATATCAATAGATTATATTGTTTTTCTTGTAAAGAGATTCAAGCTGTTGTTAGGGAGATTCAAAGCCTTCACACCCTGATTCATCCAACCTTTTCACGCGCTCGGCACCCAGACAGGCCGCAACAACGCCCCGACACGGCTTTGCTTACCGCTTAAAGCCGGGCGATAAATCTGTTTTTCCACCTCGATCACATGCGCCCCCGCAAAGGGCCAGATATAGCTTGGCCCAAGCCGTTCCAGCCACGGGGCCAGCGCTATCCAGCCCGCGCGGTCTATGGGCGGGGAAAACAGCGCTTCATCCCAAAAAATTGGCGTGAACAAGGCGTTGCGCAAGACCTCCAGCAGCTGCCGGCGGGAATAGGGTTTGCCATAGCCGAACGGCGTGTTTTCCCGCTGCGCCCATACGCTCAGCCGGTTGGGCACCACCAGCAAGGCGCGACCATTGGGCCCCAGAACGCGCCAGATCTCGCCCAGCATCGCGGCGGGATCATCGGAGGCTTCGAGCGCATGCACCAGCAAGGCCCGGTCGATCACGCTATCGCGCAGGGGGAGTTCGCCCGGCTCCACCAGGGCTGTGCGAGAGAGTTCGCCCGCTGGCCAGCCGATAACCCCCTGCCGGGCGGGCATGAAGGCCAAAGTCCGCTCGGTTCCCTCCCGCAACGCCTCCAGATACGGCACGGC
>CAZGKS010000050.1:0-10307 GCA_964526275.1 uncultured Methylobacterium sp.
CGCTGGGCAACCCATGGCGCCCCCTCCGAGGCGAATGCGCACCCGCACGCCACCGACAAGCTGGCGGTGGTGCATAACGGCATTATCGAGAATTTCCGCGCGCTCAAGGACGAATTACTGGCCAAGGGCGTGGTGTTTACCTCCCAAACCGATACCGAAACCATCGCGCATCTGGTGAGCGAGTATCTGCGCGCAGGCCTGTCGCCGCAGCAGGCGGTCGGGGCGGCGCTGCCGCGTCTGCACGGCGCGTTTGCGCTCGCGCTCTTGTTCAAGGGCGAGGAAAACCTGCTCATCGGCGCGCGCAAAGGCGCTCCGCTGGTGGTGGGCTATGGCGAAGGCGAAATGTATCTGGGGTCGGATGCCTTGGCGCTCGCGCCCTTCACAGACACCTTCTGCTATCTCGAAGAGGGCGATTTCGTGGTCCTCACCCGTGAAGGGGCCCGCTATTTCGATGAAAGCGGGGCCCCCGTTACCCGCAAGACGCAAAAGGTACAGCTTGGCGCGCATGCTATTGATAAAGGCAATTACCGGCATTTCATGCTCAAAGAGATCCACGAACAGCCTGAAGTGGTAGGGCGCACTTTGGCGCATTATCTCGATATGGATGCCCAGAAAATCGCCCTGCCCTTCGAATTGCCGTTTGATTGGCGCGCGGTGAGCAGGCTCTCGATCACCGCGTGCGGTACCGCCTTTCTGGCCGGGCAGATCGGCAAATACTGGTTCGAACGGCTGGCGCGGCTGCCGGTCGAGATCGATATCGCCTCCGAATTCCGCTACCGCGAAGCCCCATTGACGGCCGGAGATGCCACGCTGGTGGTCTCGCAATCGGGCGAGACCGCCGATACCATGGCCGCCTTGCGCTACGCCAAAAGCTGCGGCAATTACCTTGTCAGCGTGGTCAATGTGCCAAGCTCCACCATCGCCCGCGAGAGCGATGTTGTGGCGCCAACCCTGGCCGGGCCAGAAATCGGGGTGGCCTCCACCAAGGCCTTTACCTGCCAATTGGCGGTTTTGGCGGCGTTGGCGATCCATGCGGGCCGCGCGCGCGGCGTTCTGGATGCCGCGCAGGAGGCGGCTTTGGTGGCAGAACTCATCGCCCTGCCGGGTCTCATGGCGCATATTCTGGCCGATGAAAGCCCGCATGAGGCCGTGGCCCGCAAACTCGCCCATGCGACCGATGTGCTCTATCTGGGGCGCGGAACCGCTTATCCGCTGGCGATGGAAGGGGCCTTGAAACTCAAGGAAATCAGCTACATCCACGCGGAAGGTTATGCCGCAGGCGAGCTCAAGCATGGCCCGATCGCCCTGATCGATAAAGACCTGCCGGTGATCGTTCTGGCCCCGCGCGATGCGTGGTTCGAGAAAACCGTCTCCAATATTCAGGAGGTCGCTGCGCGCGGTGGGCAAATCATCCTGATCGCGCCGGAGGGTGCCGCGCATGAAGCCGGGATAACCCCGCTGGCGCAAATCACGCTTCCTGCGCTGGCACCGACCTTTGCCGCGATTGCCTATGTGTTGCCAACGCAATTGATCGCCTATCACACCGCCGTTTTAATGGGCAAGGATGTCGATCAGCCCCGCAATCTGGCCAAAAGTGTTACGGTGGAGTGAGCGCATAAAAGCATGGCGGGAACGTTATCGTGGTGTACTTGCCCAAGGTAGAGCGCGACCAAAACCTTGAAAACCAAAACCTTGAGAACAAGGTCAGGCCCGCCTTGTCCCGCATTCTTGGGGTTAATCCACATCCCCCACTTCGCCAACGATCTTGTTGGCAAGGGCGGCCTCGATAAAGGGGTCGAGCGCGCCATCAAGCACTTCAGCGGGCGTGCCAGAGGTCACGCCGGTGCGCAGATCTTTCACCAATTGATACGGCTGGAGCACATAAGAACGAATTTGGTGCCCCCAGCCGATATCGGTCTTGTTGGCCTGTTCGGCCATCGCGGCTTCCTCGCGCTTTTTGAGTTCGCGCTCATAGAGCCGCGCGCGCAGCATTTTCCATGCCAGTTCGCGATTCTGATGTTGCGAGCGCGAGGTTTGGCTCATCACCATGATCCCGGTTGGGATATGGACCAGCCGCACCGCGCTTTCGACCTTATTCACGTTCTGCCCGCCAGCCCCTTGCGCACGCATGAGGTCGATCCGGACATCGCTTTCCTTCATATCGACCTGAATGGAATCATCGACCACCGGATAGACGGTCACGGAAGCAAACGAAGTGTGTCGCCGCGCGTTGGAATCAAAGGGAGAGATACGCACCAGCCGGTGCACGCCCGCCTCCGTTTTCGCCCAACCATAGGCATTGCGGCCCTTGACCAGCAAAGTGGCGGATTTAATACCCGCTTCTTCGCCATCTGAAAGCTCCATCACCTCCACTTTAAAGCCCGACCGCTCCGCCCAGCGCGAATACATGCGCATGAGCATGGATGCCCAATCCTGGCTTTCCGTGCCCCCGGCCCCGGAATGGACCTCGATATAGGTGTCGTTCGAATCGGCTTCGCCGGAAAGCAGCGCCTCGACCTGCTTTTTCTGGGCTTCGTGGTCCAGCGCGCGCAACTGCGCCTCGCCTTCTTCCAGCGTGGCGGTATCGTCTTCGGCCTCACCCAGTTCGATCAAGGTGATCGCATCCTCAAGGTCGCGTTCCAGCTTGGCGATGGTGTTGATTTTGAATTCAAGGTCGGTGCGCTCCCGCACGACCTTTTGCGCGGCCTGATTATCGTTCCAGAAATCGGGTTCCTCGACGCGGGTATTGAGTTCAGCGAGCCGCCTTTGGGCCTTGTCCCAATCCAGATGCCGCCTGAGCAACCCGATCGATTGCCCAATCGCCTCAACCATTGTCTCAAGTTCCGCGCGCATGTTCTCTTGTTCCGTTGATCTTTGCGGCCAACCGCCGCTCGCTTCGGCTTATCCAATGCCGCGCGCCGGGTCCAGCATAAAAGGGCTGAAGGGCGGCAAAACACATCGTGCAATCGCCCTCACTGCCAGATAAACGGCCTGGAATTTCTACGCACCCCGCCTACAGCCCTATCCGGGGGCATTGCCCCTTGGGCAACCAGCCCCGCATTTTGCACCCATCCTCGTTTTTTGTAGATTTCAGGGCGCGGGCGCTGCCAATTGCCCGGTGGTAGAAGCCTCCCTGCCGCCATCTTGTGGAAGCGCATTGCCAGCCGGGCGCGCCGCCTCAATTTGGCGCCACCGCGCAACATTGCGGTTATGCTGTTCCAAGGTTTCAGCAAAAGCGTGTCCCCCGGTGCCATCGGCCACAAAGAACAGATCCCGCGTGCGCGAGGGATTGGCGACCGCCTCCATGGCAGCCCGCCCCGGATTGGCGATAGGGCCGGGCGGCAGAGCCGGAATAGTATAGGTGTTATAAGCGGTTGGTTTATCGATATCCGCCCGGGAAATCGGGCGCCCAAGCGTCCCCTTGCCGCCCACAATACCGTAAATAATGGTCGGGTCCGATTGCAGTTTCATCTTTTTATCAAGGCGATTGTAAAAAACCCCGGCAACCCGGTTGCGTTCATCGGCGCGCCCGGTTTCTTTTTCTACAATAGACGCCAAAGTGACCAGTTCCCGCGGGGATTTAAGGACAATATCCTTCGCGCGCCGTTTCCAGATATCGTCGAGCACCCGCTTTTGCTCGCGCATCATGCGCGCCAGCAACGCTTCGCGCGCGGTGCCACGACTGATCTTGTAGGTATCGGGCAGCAACGCACCTTCTGCCGGTATATCGGCCACTTCCCCGGTTAGAAGCGGGTTTTCCTTCAGTTTTTCAACAATCTGCTCGCTGGTCAAGCCTTCCGGTATGGTAATGGAATGCTCAACCGCGCGACCAGAGGTAATGATATCAAGAACTTCCGCCATGGAGACTTGCTTGCGGAACAGATATTCCCCAAATTTAGCCCGGTTTTTGGTGGCTTCATCTGGCGCGATCTTGGATTGGATTTCGCGCAAGATCAGCGCGGCCCAAAACAAGGTCGGGCGGGCGATCACGCCTTCCCGCTCCAGCAATTCCACGATTTCCTCGGTGCTGGTGCCCCGCTCGATAATGACCGATTTATCCAGCGCGAGCGGGCCAGGCACTTCCAGGTGCTGGCGACCGACCATAAACACGCCGCCCAGCGCCAGGGTCAACACCAGAGCCAGCGTCAACAAGCCGGAAAAAACGGCAATAAGGCCTGATTTGCGGGATTTTTTACGCCGCTCCGGCGGCGGGGGTGCTGGTTCCGCCTTCACGGGTTCGCCAACGGCCGCACGCGTGCGCCCACCAAACCAGGCGCGACGCACACCGGCGGATTCGCCGGCGGGTTCTTGGGGTGGGGGTGTGTCATGGGGCATAAGCGCCTCGGAAAGTTCAATCTGATTCTGTCTATTTACAGTAAATTGTGGCAAAAACAGCCCCCATTCCCGATTTTGTTCCAAAACTTCAGTGGATGGCGTGCTTTGCTGTATGGTATGGTTCATCGGAAATGTTAGGGGGACTTGTAGGCAGAGGCGCTTGCGCAACGCTTTTGCGGGCAGGAAAACTTGCAGGTAAAAAAACTTGCAGGCAGAAAATTGAGAGGGCAGGAAATTGAGTGCCAGCCCGCATACCAGAAAACAGGTCCCGGATGCTGCATCTGATCAAATTATGTGTCGGGGTTGAAACGCTCGACGCGTTGCAGCACTGGATAGAGCATCGGCGCGCGCAAAGCACGCTGAACGGCATCGTTTTTCGCCAACACCACATCACCCGCTCCAAGCCCACCCGTGCTGCCGAAATTTTGAACGGTGGCTCGCTTTATTGGGTGATCAAGGGGCGGATAACCGCGCGGCAACGCATCCATGGTTTCGACACGCTAACCGATACCGCCGGGATTGCCCGATGCGCAATCGATCTGGAGGGCCCTTTGATCCCGGTCTTGCCGCGTCTGCATCGCCCCTTTCAGGGGTGGCGCTATCTTGCTGCAGCCGATGCGCCTCCCGATCTGGACACAGCCGGGGCAGGTGTTGCCGAGCTTCCCGCCGATTTACGCGAGGAACTGCACAAATTGGGGCTGCTGTAAAATTGGAGAGGGTAAAATGGGGCGACTATCCCTTTATGCCAGTGCCCCCTTTATGCCCGCAGCTCGATAATGTGCCGCACCCTGCCTTCTTGAGCGCGCCTTCTCGCATGGAAAGGTTTGGTCAACACGTTGCTCAACGCCATGCGGTCAAAATCAAGGCGTGACATCAAGGCAAGGCGAGACCCCATCAAGCGCCGCTCGCCAGCTCTGCCCAGCTCCCCGATGGATTCTGATGCGTTTTTTCGGCAAACGCAGCGCTCCCTTATCACAGCAAGCGATCAGGTCAGCGGCCTGCACCGAAGGACCGGAAAACCAATTCGCGCAATTGGTAAAGGGTGAAACCGGGCGGGGATGAAGGCGGCTGAAGACGCTCTGCCTGCGCAAGATTGATGCCTTTTTTGGGATCGCGGAACAGGACAGAGACCCTGCCCGTGCCTTGATCCGTATGCGCGGCAGGACCACGGTTTCCTGCCAATGTTTCTTCGGCTTCCCCCGCCTGCACGCTCAAGCTGTCCGCCCGCACGGCTTCCGGCTGTGCAAAATCGGGGCGCCTTGGCGCTTCCGGGGGATGTGAGGCTTCCAGATTTCCAGAAGCTTCAAGGCCCATCCTACGAAGGGCGCGCCCGAAGGGTTTGACCACGCCCGCCTCCGCCGGGGGGGCATTAATCCCGCTGCCTTTGGGCGTGCATTGCGTCAGGGCACGGGTACTGGTGATGCTCAAATGCCCCGGCGCGCCTGCCGGCACCAGCAGATCGCGCGCAAACCCCATAGCGCCTAGCAATTGTATCCCGCCCTCGGCATCCAACATGGGCAGAACAATCATCTCGCCATAGGTGGTTCCGTAGGCATCCTCGAATTTAGGCTCTTCCGCCGCGTCGCGCGCAGTGAAATTGCAGCGCCCCAAGGCGTAATCGCCGCTGGCGTGATCGAGACGCAACCCGGCCACCAGCGCTGTCTGCCCGGAGATTGCCGCATCCACCAGCCAGGCGATCGATTGCCCGGCTTCCCCGATCAGGGATTTTGCTGCTCGCCCGGTCAGGGAATATCCAAGCATATCGACCAGATGCGAGCCCATGAAACGAAACAGCGCCGGACTCGCCGGATCAGGGCGCTCGATAATGAACGCATGGGAGAGATCCCCGGCGATCTTTTGCAAGGTCAACGCATCACGAAACGGCAAGCCTCCCCCTTGGCGGGCTTCCTGCCAATTGGCAAACAGGTTGCGGGTTATGGGGTGTCGCATGAACGGTCCGTTATGATACGCTTGAAGCCCGGCGCACATACCGGGGCCTTTATGAGCAAACGAGCGGGCAAAATATCGCCGAGAAACCCGACTAATTTCACGGTGCTGTTAACGTTATTGCAAAGAATTTATTATAACGAAACGCATCTATTTACCTTATGCACAGGTAAATATTGGCCGCGAGAGCGGATGCACCAGCCCTTCAAGGCACGTAGCTTTGCTTGGTAGCGGGCACATCTATCCCCGTGCAAAAAGCCACTCTATGGCCCCTGCGCCGATGATCGCGCAGTAAATCCATGCCTCTCTATAGCCGATTCGCGCGAAATCACGCCTGTTTTGTGCCTAAAACCAGAGGCTGCGGCGCCTTTGCCACAGAATTCTTTTGCCTCCCCCGCAGAGGCTGCCCGATAAAGCAGGCAGCAAGCCCCTTGAAGAAGAAGATGCATCAGCATCAAAGGCCATTGGTATTAGCGAGCAATTAACCCTCTTCCTTCATTATGTTGCAAGCGTACTCTTTGCGATTGCCCCTGCATGACCCAATCGACCGATGTTTTGACCGTCTCCCATTGCTTCTTGCTGTATCCCTCTGGTGGACAAGACCGTGCCATGACCCTGCCGCGCCCGGCTATCCTGGTGATACTGGGATTGGCGTTGCTGCTGGGGACATGGTTCATGGGGGCGCTCACCTATCGCTGGTATGGCGATACCGTTGTGCAAGTCTCAGGCAGGTCGGACCCCAAACTGCGCGCGCTTTATGAAGACCGGATCAGCGAATTGCGGGCGCGGATCGATAAATTATCTACCCGGCAAATCGTCAACCAAGACAGTATGGAAGATCGGGTCAGCGCGTTGGTAGCCCGGCAGGCAGAACTGGAGGCGCGGCAATTATCGGTGAGCGAGCTTGGGGCGCGAGCCGAAAAAATGGCGCTATCCGCGCAAGCCTCCGCGTCCCCCCCGTTTACCGGTAGCCTTGGTGCGGGCAAAACCGCCGCCAGAAGCCGTATGGATGACAAGCCCCTGCCCTATCAGAGCACCCTGCCCAATGCGGGGACCGCCTTGCCCACAGAGGCCGCGCCGCTCAAGCCGCAACCCATCGCGGAAAGCGAAAGCAAGCCCCTGGAAAGCTTGCCTGAAGCCAGCATCAAGCCCGGTCAATCGCTGGAACCCCTGATCAACCAGATCGAAAAACGCACGCAGATCTTGCAGAAAACCCAAATTCAGACGCTCGATTCCCTTAGCCAGATCGCGCAGGACCGCGTTCAGGCCGGGCGCAAGCTTGTCGCCGCTTTGGGGCTTGATCCCGCCCGTTTTGGCAAAAACACCCTGTCCCTCCCCACCCTGCGCCGCCTTGCACCGCTCGATGAGTTTCGTCTGCGCGATGTCAACACCGCCGATACCGACGCCATGGGCGGGCCGCTCTTGCCCCCGGTACCCGATAAAAGCGGTATGGAAGGGTTTTTCAACACCATGCATCAGGTTGAAACGCTGGTGGAAAGCGCCGAACGGGTGCACGAGATCCGCGAGGCCCTGCCCATTGGCCGCCCGATGCCCGAAACCTACGAGCTGACCTCTGGCTTTGGCACAAGGCTGGACCCTTTTACGCGTAGTTTGGCGATGCATGCGGGAATTGATTTCCGCGCCCCAATCGGCACGCCGATCCGCGCGGTTGCCCCCGGCACCGTGCTCGAAGCGGGGCCAAATGGTGGCTATGGCCGCATGGTGGAGATCGATCACGGGTACGGAATCTCAACGCGTTATGCGCATTTATCGTCGATCGCCGTGCAGGAAGGGCAAAAAATCGCCCGCGGAGCCGTGCTGGGCGCGGTTGGCTCCAGCGGACGTTCAACCGGGCCGCATCTGCATTATGAAATCCGCATTGACGATGATGCGGCGGATCCGCAACGCTTCATCCGCGTGCGGGCACCCTTGACAAACGGCGATTAAGCTTGCGCCCGAAGTTCTTACGTGTCCGCAATGGATATGTGCGCATGCGCCAAGGAAGATGTAACCTTATACGCAATGGCGCACCCGGCAGGATTCGAACCTGCGACCTTTGGATTCGGAATCCAACACTCTATCCAGCTGAGCTACGGGTGCGTTGAGGCAGGCTTTAGCGGAAGGCGCGGGATACTGCAATGAGAAATGCAAGGCCTCGGAGATTGCACAAGGCCTCGGAGATTGCAGCCCTCCCCCTGTTCGGCGGGTTTACAACACCAAAAGGTGACATCCCTCTTCGGGCAAGGTGCCAAGATAGGCTGTTGCGTGCCTAGCCTGTTCCACGTCTAGAGCAATTCCAGTGAAAGCGGGAACCGGTTTCGCGTCCGGAATTGCGTTAAAACAAAGAGCTAGAGCGTTTTCGGCGATTCAACCATCGCTGGAAACGCCCTAGCCTGTTGCATGCCTAACCTGTTGCATGTCGCCTGCTATGTGTTGTCCTGGTGCGGCCGTAGCGCCCCGGTTCGCGGGGGCTTTGGCTGGCGAGCCGGCACAAAGGCCGTTTATCGCGGTTATCTTATCGCGGTTATCCGGCGAAGCGGTGCAGCGAGGTTTTGAGACTTTGCAGATCTTCGATCAGGCGGCCAAGGGTCGGGGCATCCAGCCCCTGAAAAAGCTGCGCGATCCATTGGTCATGGGCAGCCGCCATGCGCTTGAACAGCGCCTTGCCTTCGGCAGAAAGGGTGACGATCGCGGCGCGGCGATCGCTGGCATCGGTGTCGCGCAGCACCAGGCCTTCGCTGGCCAGCCGGTCGACCAACCCGGTCAGGTTGCCATTGGTTACCATCATGCGTTTGGAGAGTTCTGATAACCGCAGCCCATCAGGCTCCCGATAGAGTTGCGCCATTAAATCGAAACGGGGCAAGGTTACATCAAATTCCGTGCGTAAATTCTTGCGGATTTCAGCGCTGAGCAGGTTCGTGCAGGAAAGCAACCGCAACCACAGCCGCAGCTCGGTTTTGTGGGTTGCCGGTTCGTGGGCGATCATCGCTTCCAGATCGGTCGTAGCGGGGAGTTCTGTCACGGCGGCATCCTGTCGCTAAACGGTGATTTTGCGGCTGTTTTACGGATATTTACCAAAGAAAACGCGCCAAGAAGTTTCGCCCCACATCCTCTTGCTCAATTCCTCTTGCTCACGTCACATGCGTGTTTATGGATATTCCAGATAAATGCCAATCCCAATACGTCTTTAGCGACAGCGCGCACGTATTTTTGTTTTGCAAAAGAGGCCCATGTGACCAAACTTGTCGCGTGCTGCCTAAAAAAATGGCAGACAATGCCCGGCGGTTGAAATTGTCGCCCGCCCCCCTATTGACCTCCCCCGTGCTTTGATGACAGGACAAGAACAGCTCGCATAGGGGGCGTGTCCATGAAAAAAATCGAAGCCATTATCAAACCCTTCAAACTCGACGAAGTGAAGGAGGCTCTGCAAGCCATCGGCGTGCAGGGGATCACCGTAACGGAGGCCAAGGGATTTGGCCGCCAAAAAGGCCATACGGAGCTGTATCGCGGCGCCGAATATGTGGTCGATTTTCTCCCGAAGGTAAAAATCGAGGTCGTTCTTGCCGATTCGATGGTCCATGAAGCCATTGAGGCGATCAAAAGCGCCGCGCAAACCGGACGAATCGGGGATGGCAAGATTTTCGTCTCCTCGATAGAACAGGTTATCCGTATCCGCACCGGCGAGACCGGCGAGGATGCGATCTGACCCTTAACCCTCGTATCCCACCCTCTCAAACCCTTCCCAACTCTCTCCAACAGGGGCGCTTTTCAATGAAAACGGCAAAAGACGTGCTGAAATTCATCAAGGAAAACGACGTAAAATATGTCGATTTCCGCTTTACCGATCCGCGCGGCAAATGGCAGCACTGGACCTTCGATATCTCCATCGTCGATGAAGAAGCGCTGGAAGAAGGCGTGATGTTCGATGGCTCATCGATCGCGGGGTGGAAAGCCATCAACGAGAGCGATATGCTGCTCAAGCCAGACCCAACCTCCGCTATCCTCGATCCGTTTTTTGCAGCCTC
>CAZGKS010000050.1:10317-10788 GCA_964526275.1 uncultured Methylobacterium sp.
CCTCCACGCTGGTGATCAACTGCGACGTGCTCGAACCCTCGACCGGCGAAACCTATTCCCGCTGTCCGCGCGGCATTGCCAAGCGGGCCGAATTGTTCATGCAATCCGCAGGCGTAGGCGATGTCGCCTATTTCGGGCCGGAAGCCGAATTTTTCATCTTCGACGACGTGAAATTCAAAGCCGATCCTTATAATACCGGCTTCAAGCTCGATGCGCTGGAACTGCCCACCAATGGCGATGCCGATTATGAAGGCGGCAATATGGGCCACCGCATCCCCACCAAGGGTGGGTATTTCCCGGTGCCGCCGCAAGATGTCAGCCAGGATATGCGCGGCGAAATGCTCGCTGCCATGGCCGCGATGGGCGTTGCGGTGGAAAAGCACCACCATGAAGTGGCCTCCGCCCAGCACGAGCTTGGCGTGAAATTCGGCACGCTGGTGACCATGGCCGACCACATGCAGATCTATAAAT